>CBIHNR010000027.1:0-37276 GCA_966211215.1 uncultured Pedobacter sp. | reverse complement strand
CTTTCAATCCGGTTTTTGCATAGCTTTCTTCCAGGCGTTCGGTATAGGTTTTAGAATCTTTGAAGGTTAGGGGGTCTCCGGAGCGGAGGTTAGGGAAGAGTTCGGTAAATTCGTTGTTATCAAATAGTATTGAAAAGTATTCTTTGGAGCCAACTCTCAGGTGGTAATTGCAGTAGTGACAAACGTAATTATGTTCAACCTGTTCTGCATAATGTAATGGCTTTTTACATTGCGGACATTTATTCCAGATGCCGTCCGGGGCTTCTTTTTTATCTTCCGTAGAAGTAAATATTCCTTTTTTCTCTCTTTTAAACCAAGCCATATTTTTGGAAATAAACGGGTACAAATAAACGAATTTTTTAAGAAACGGATAGGATATTCTGCGATGCGCTTAATTTTCTGATTTAGATGGCTTATTCTCAAAGTAAAATTTCTATTTTCGGCTTTTGTAAAGAGGAAATAAAAATGAATTTAAAAAATTACAAAGGCGTACTATACGGCGATGCTGTTCAGGAGTTATTTGAGCAGGCTAAAAAGCACCAATTTGCTTTACCGGCCGTGAATGTTATTGGAACAAACTCAATTAATGCAGTTTTAGAAACAGCAAAAGCAGTTAATTCTCCAGTAATTATCCAGCTATCAAACGGTGGTGCCCAATTTTATGCAGGAAAGTCTTTAGATAATTCAAAGCTTGAAGCTTGTATCTTAGGTGCTGTATCTGCTGCAAGACACGTTCATTTATTAGCAGAGCATTATGGAGTAGCAGTGATCCTTCATACAGACCACGCTGCAAAAAAATTATTACCATGGATTGATGGCTTATTAGCTCACGGAGAGCGTTTTCACCAACAAACTGGTAAACCTTTGTTTTCTTCACACATGCTTGACCTTTCTGAAGAGTCAATCGAAGAAAACCTTGAAATAAGCAAAAAATATCTTGAGCGCATGAAGGCTTTGGGTATGACGATTGAGATTGAATTAGGTGTAACTGGTGGTGAGGAAGATGGTGTTGATAATTCAGATGTTGATAGCTCTAAATTATATACTCAGCCTGATGAAGTTGCCTATGCTTATAAAGAATTAAACAGCATAAGCCACAGATTTACCGTTGCTGCAGCTTTCGGAAATGTTCACGGCGTTTACAAACCAGGTAACGTTAAGCTTGAGCCTAAAATTCTTAAAAACTCTCAGGATCATATAAGGAAAGAATTAGGATTAGAAGCGGAAAAGCCAATCAACTTCGTATTCCACGGTGGTTCTGGATCTTCTCAGGAAGAAATAAGAGAAGCTATTTCTTACGGAGCAATCAAAATGAATATCGATACAGATATGCAGTGGGCATTCTGGGAAGGTATTCACGATTACTACGAGGCTAAGAAAGACTATCTTCAAGGACAAATCGGTAACCCGGAAGGAGCAGATTCTCCAAATAAAAAATACTATGACCCTCGTGTTTGGTTACGTAAAGGCGAAGAAACATTTGTTAAGCGTTTAACTCAAGCATTTGCAGACTTAAATTGTTTAGATGTAAATTCTAAATTATAATTTAAACTTTTAGATTGAGGCCCTCATTGATAATTTCATGAGGGCTTTTTTTTGCAACTTACTTTTATATAACTCAACTATTTATGGAAACAAAACGTAATTTCTTTGAGCGCTTTGCTAACTGGGCAACAAAATTTACAGGGAGTTCCCCTGCATTTATTGGGGCAGTAACCATTGTGGTTTTATGGGCTATAACAGGCCCGATATTTAATTATTCTGAAACCTGGCAGCTGGTAATTAACACAGGCACAACCATTATTACCTTCCTCATGGTGTTTTTGATTCAGAAGGCCCAGAACAAAGACTCAAAAGCTATCCAGCTAAAATTAAATGAACTGGTTGCATCCAGTGCCAGAGCTAGCAACCGGATGGTGGATATCGAGGATTTAACTGAAGAGGAGCTCGATAAAATTCATCAGTTTTACGCTAAACTGGCACAACTTGCTAAAAAGGAACATTCTTTAAATGTTACCCACTCGGAAGAGATTGCACTACAAACTCACATTCAAAAACTGATCGATTTAGAAGACCGGAGAAATAGGCATGAAGGAAGATCAAATAACCATTAATAAAATAAATGATACAGAAGAGCTCGAAACAGTTTTTGCTATAAGGAAGATTGTATTTGTGGTAGAGCAAAATTGTCCGCCCGAGCTAGAATGGGAGTTTGAAGATGAATCAGCTCATTTTCTTGCATATTATGGCGACCTCCCGGCAGGAACTGCCAGATGGCGTAAGGCGAGCGAAGGTTATAAGCTGGAACGTTTTGCCGTGTTGAAGCCATTTAGAGGGCAAGGGATAGCAAAAGAGCTGGTGAAGGCTGTTTTGCGGGATTTACCCCATGACGCTAACTATATTTACCTGAATGCGCAGGTTCATGCCATTGGCTTTTATTCGAAATTTGGCTTTGTGGTAGAAGGCGGGCAATTTGAGGAAGCCGGTATCGCCCACTATAAAATGGTTAAACGGTAAAGAATTACGCGAATATCCTTGATGAGAATTCCATAGCTTTTTGGAACCTGGAGGTATTGATCTTCAAGTTTTCACCCTGGTTATGCAGATAACTAATTAAATTTTCTGTAGCGATGTTTCCGGTCAATTTATCTTCCGCCATTGGACAGCCACCAAAGCCTTTTAGAGCGGAATCAAATCGTCTACAGCCAATTTTATAGGCTGCATCTACTTTTTCATACCAGGTATCGGGCGTACTATGTAAATGTAAGCCGAACTCTACTTTCGGATGGCTGGCAGAAAGCCCTCCATAAAGTTCAGATATAGATTCCGGAGTTGCCGTGCCAGTTGTATCCGAAAGGGAAATTGTTTTGGCTCCTTTATTTATCAGCTTATGAACCCAATGTTCGGCAATTTCAAGGTTCCATTCATCCCTGTAAGGGTTGCCAAAAGCCATTGAAAGGTATATTACAGCCTGTTTGCCAGCCTTATCGCATAGTTCCAATACATCGGATACCAAATGGGCTGAAGATTGAATACTTGTGTTGGTGTTGCGCCGTTGGAAAGTTTCTGAGATAGAGAATGGATATCCCAGGTAGGTAATTTGGTCGAATTGCGAGGCTTCCATAGCGCCACGAAAATTGGCAATAATAGCGAGTAAGCTGGTGTTGCCGTTTAATTCAAGTTTTGCTAATACTTCCCTTGTATCGGCCATTTGCGGTATAGCCTTTGGCGATACAAAACTGCCAAAATCAAGCACATCGAAACCCGCTTGGAGTAGCAGGTTGAGATAATCAATCTTATCTTGAGTTGGTATAAATGCAGAAATGCCCTGCATTGCATCGCGAGGGCATTCTATTAATTTTATATTCTTAGCTTCCGGAACCATATGCATCCATTGCCTTGGTTAATGTTTATTTTCCTGAGGTATCCTCCCTCATCGATTGGCGATTAAATCTACGTATAATTAACCTTGTTCCTCTATCCAAACTGAAATAACTCCAAATCCAGTTAACAAGCACTACCAGTTTGTTTCTAAAGCCAACAAGGCTCATTAAGTGTACAAACATCCACACGAACCATGCGAATACTCCCTGGAATCTTATCTTCCCTAAATCAACCACGGCACGGTTACGGCCAACTGTTGCCATTGATCCCTTGTCAAAATATTTAAATGGCTCCGGCTCTTGATTGTTTAATATCTTAATTAAGTTTTTAGCTAAATGTTTTCCTTGTTGTACAGCTGCAGGCGCAACCCCTGGATGTCCATTAGGATATTCCGCCGTTTGCATTGATGCCACGTCCCCAATTGCAAAAATGTCAGGATAGCCATCAATTCGGCTAAATTCGTCTACTTTAATTCTTCCACCTCTTACAATTTTCTCCTGGGGGATGCCTTGAATTACCTCACCTTTAACCCCGGCAGACCAAAGTACATTCTGTGTTACAATTTCCTGCCCATCAGAAAGTTTTATAACCTGTCCGTTGTAAGAATTTACAGAGATCCCAGTCAACACAGTTACACCCATTTCTAATAAGAACTCTTTAGAATGGTTTTGTGACTGTGGCGACATTGGCCCCAATAAAACAGGAGAGCCCTCAACCAGGTAAATATTTATTTCAGAAATATCCAGTTCAGGATAGTCTTTCTTTAATACGTGCCTTTTTAATTCAGATAAGGAGCCTGATAATTCCACCCCTGTAGGCCCTCCACCAACAATAACGAAGTTTAAGAGCCCTGCTTTCTTAATTGGGTCAGTTTCAATCAAAGCCTCTTCGAGGTTTTGTAGAATCATACTCCTAAGATTTAGCGCCTCAGGAATCGTTTTCATCGGCATTGTGAAATGCTCCAGCTCTTTTGACCCGAAATAGTTGGTATCAGAACCGGTTGCCAAAATCAGATAGTCATAGCTATAGTCGCCTATATTAGTGGTAACTGTTTTTCTTTCAGGGCTTACCGAAAGCACTTCAGCATTTCTAAAAATAAAATTCTTTTGTCCTTTAAAAATCTTCCTTAATGGAAATGCAATAGAATCTGCTTCAAGGCCTCCGGTAGCTACCTGATATAATAATGGTTGAAAGGTGTGGTAATTATGCCTGTCCAGCATCAGGACCTGAACTTCCTGCTCTCGTAATTTCTTTGCAAGCTGTATGCCGCCAAAACCACCACCAACAATAACTACTTTAGGGAAATTTACTGAAGAGTTCTTCATTTACAGTTTTTAAGGATTTACTAATAAAGCCGGATTTTATTCTTTATTCAGAACGAATTTTAGAATAGTATTTGCAGTTATCCGTGCTTTTCTAAATTTTTTGCAAGGTTACGGATTTTTTCAATAAAAAAGGCCATTGCTTTTAACAATGGCCTTTAATTTAAAGTGATTCTTATTATTTTTTCTCTAATACCGGCATTTTTACCGCTTCCTCTTTGTCTTTAATCAACTCAACCACGAATGGAGTTGCTACGAATAAAGAAGAGTAAGTACCGAAGATAACACCGATTAACATTGCGAATGAGAAACCTCTTAATATCTCGCCGCCGAAAATAAAGATGATAATTAATACGGCTATAACGCAGATACCTGTAACCACTGTACGGCTTAATGTGCTATTTAACGCGTTATTGATTACAGTCGGCATATTTTCGTCCTTAGAATGGTGTTGCTCAATGTATTCCCTTACACGGTCAAACACTACAACGGTATCGTTAATTGAATAACCCATCACAGTTAATATCGCAGCAATAAATGCCTGGTCGATATCTAAAGAGAATGGTACGATGCCATTTAGTAATGAGAAGATTGATAGCAATACCAATACGTCGTGTGCTAATGCGATGATCGCCGATACACCAAACTGCCATCTGCGGAAGCGGATAAGGATATATAAGAAAATGACTGCGATGGTGAAGACAACAGACCAAATTGCCGAGATTTTGATGTCGTTAGCAATAGTAGGGCCTACTTTCTGCGCATCTTTAATCTCGTATTTAGGGCTGATTTTCTTTAAGCCAGCGTTTAATTTCTCAGTAACTAAAGCTTCTGCTTGTTCAGAGCTTTCGTCGATTTTATATGAAGTGGTGATTTTTACTTCATTACTCGATCCATAAGTTTTAACCTCAGGGGCAATACCAAATTCGCCTGTAAGAGCCTGACGAACGTCATTGGTACTTACCGATTTGTCGAACTGCACGAAGTAAGAGCGGCCTCCTTTAAAGTCAACACCCAGGCTGAATCCTCTCGTGAACATTGAAACTAAACCAGCGAGGATGATGATTGAAGATAGAACATAGAATTTCCTTCTTCCTGCAATAAAATCGAATTTTGAATCTTTAAACAAGTTTTGGGTTGCTTTGATAGAGAAGCTAATCGCTCCTTGTTTTTCAAGTAACCATTCGAAAATCAATCTTGTAATAAAGATCGCAGCGAATAAAGATGTCACGATACCTATCATCAATGTTGTTGCGAAGCCTACAATTGGGCCGCTACCGAAGATATATAGAATAACACCTGTAAGGAAGGTTGTAATGTTCGAATCAAGGATTGATGACATCGCTTTGCGGTAACCTTCTGCTATCGCAATGCGGATGCTTTTTCCTTCTGCAAGTTCTTCGCGGACACGCTCGTAAATCAATACATTAGCATCAACCGACATACCCAGTGAGAGTACGATACCGGCAATACCTGGTAAAGTTAAAACTGCACCTAATGAGGCTAGTACACCCATCAGGAAAAATAAGTTTACGATAAGTGCAACGTTAGCAACCCAACCGGCCTTATTGTAATATAAAGCCATAAATAGTAAGATTACAATAACACCTGCAATCGAAGAAATTAAACCTTTATGGATTGACTCCAAACCTAGAGATGGGCCAACAACATACTCACTCACAATTTTTGCTGGAGCTGGTAGGCGGCCGGCCTTTAGAACGTTTGCAAGGTCTTTTGTATCGTTAGCAGTGAAGTTACCACTAATTGAAGAGCTTCCGCCAGCAATTTCATTTTGTACGGTTGGTGCAGAATATACATACTGATCAAGCACAATAGCGATAGACCTGTTGTCGTTTTTGTTGCCAGGGTCGCCGGCAGCCTGAGCTGTAATTCTTTTCCACTGTTGTGCACCTGTAGAGTTCATATACATTAGCACTTCATTGTTACCACGTTGGTCAACATCGTAACGAGCATCAGTAATTACGTCCCCTTCAAGAGCTGCGCTGTTTCCAAAGCCACTTGTTTTCAAAGCATAGAGCTCTAAAACTTTACTCTCGTCGCTTATAGGCTTAACCGCCCATAAGAATTTAACGTTTTGAGGAATAATTGCTTTAACCGCAGGCAACGCTAAAAATGCATTAACTTTCGCAGTATCTTTTTGTGCTGAATATCCAACCACTGGCCCAGGCCTTAAGCTTTGTTGCCCGCCCTCTGCCTGATATGTAGCAGGAGCCAGGTAACTAAATAGAGGATTTTGCTTAGCCTGCTCAGCTTGGTTAACAGTTAAAGAGTCTTTTCCTTTTGCTCCTTTTTTAGCACCAAGGCTTGCTAACTTTCCACCTGCTGCTGCAGTATCTGTCTTTGCAACGCCAGCTTTTGAAGTGTCTGCAACTGCTGCTGGTTTTTGGGTAGCTGCAATTGTTTTATTAATATTCTCCAATAATGGGAAGATTTCCATGTTTTCATGGGTTTCCCAGAACTGTAATTTAGCTGAACCTTGTAATAGTTTACGAACACGCTGAGCATCTGATACGCCCGGAAGTTCAATTAAAATGCGGTTTGTACCTTGTTGTAACTGGATGTTTGGAGATGTAACCCCAAATTTATCTATACGGGTACGAAGAATGTTAAATGAACGGTCTATAGCATCTGTAGATTGCTTTTTTAAGAAGGCAAGGACATCGCTGTTATTAGCATCTGGTTTAATAAACGAAGCGTTTTCTTTAGTCGCGAATAAAGCTGCAAGTTTTCCGTTAGGATTTAATTTTTCATATTCTTCGCCAAAAAGGTCAATAAAATCTTTTTGGGAGGATTTTTGTCTCTCGCCCGCATTTTTAAGAGCCGTGTTGAAAGCCTGCTCAGGGTTGTTGTTAGCCAGGTTCTTAACCAGTTCGGTTAAAGAAATCTCCATGGTAACGTTCATACCGCCTTCTAAATCCAGTCCCAAAGGAATTTCGTTTTCCTTTACATACTGGTATGTGAATTTGGTGAAACCCAGGTTGTACACAGGCTGAGTTGCCATTGAATCGAGGTAAGCCCTTTCTTTGGCAGGGTCTCCTTTGGCATACTCCTTTGCCTCTTTTTCAACCTTTTTTGCCACCCACGTAAACGAAAGGGAGTATAAACATCCAATCGTTAATGCTATGGCGGCGAATTTAATCAATCCTTTACCTTGCATTTTTAATTTAGTATATTAATTATTTTTTCTATTAAGCACTTTTGTGATAAGACGGCAAATCTAAGTAAATTTTTAATTTATGAAATTCTAATTAAGAAAATATCAGGGCGTTGTATTATGCCTTTATATAGGTAACAAAGGAGTAGGAGAAGGGCGTTTTCTCGTCAGGAGCGAAATCTTCGCGCTCTGTTTCAACCCAGTTTTCGGGGTTAATTTCCGGAAAGAACGCATCCGCTTCAAATGCCTTATGAATTCGGGTAAGGTAGATTTTGTTTATAAGAGGTAGCGCTTGCTTAAATATCTCAGCTCCGCCAATTATGAAAACTTCTTTATCGCCTTTGCAAAGGTCAAGGGCCGCTTGTAATGAGCCTGTTATTTCGGCTCCTTCAATTTTTAAATCTGCCTGGCGCGTTATAATAATATTGCGGCGGTTAGGTAGAACTCTTCCCATACTGTCGTAGGTTTTTCTACCCATTATAATTGCGTGTCCGGTAGTGATCTTTTTAAATCTTTTTAAATCTGCCGGGAAATGTACCAGAAGCTGATTGTTTTTGCCAATGCCATTGTCAGCATCAACAACTACAACTGCGGAAATTATCATTGTATTGTATCTAGTGTTAATGTGAGCAGTAGGTGTTTCCTAACCTTGATGTTAAAGCTATACCGCTACAGGAGCTTTAATATGCGGATGATGTTGGTAGTTTTCAAGAGTGAAATCTTCAAACTTAAAATCGAATATGTTTTTGATTTCGTGATTAAGCTTCATTTGCGGAAGCGGTTTAGGCTCACGGCTTAGTTGAAGCCTTGTTTGCTCAAGATGGTTGTTGTATAAATGCGCATCACCGAGGGTATGAATAAACTCGCCGGCTTTGAGTCCGCACACCTGGGCAACCATCATTGTTAGTAAAGCATATGAAGCGATATTAAAAGGCACGCCCAGAAAAATGTCGGCACTACGTTGATAAAGCTGACAACTTAGTTTCCCATCAGCAACGTAAAACTGGAAAAAGCTATGGCATGGAGGAAGAGCCATGTTTTCAATCTCGGCAACATTCCAGGCAGAAACGATGAGCCTGCGAGAATCTGGTGTGTTCTTAATTTGATTGATCACCTGGCTTATCTGGTCAATATGCCTTCCATCCGGCGTAGGCCATGAGCGCCATTGCGATCCATAAACCGGACCTAATTCGCCGTTTTCATCTGCCCATTCATCCCAAATACTCACACCGTTTTCTTTCAGGTATTTTATATTGGTTTCGCCTTTTAAGAACCAGATCAACTCATGAATGATAGAGCGAAGGTGAAGTTTTTTGGTTGTAACCATGGGAAAGCCTTCCTCGAGGTTAAAACGCATTTGGTAGCCAAAAACGCTGATTGTGCCTGTTCCGGTACGGTCGTGTTTTTGAGTGCCATTATCCAGCACGTGCTGCATCAAATCAAGATACTGTTTCATCAGAATATTTTATTTTTTCAAGCTTAGAAAGGCTTAGGAGGCTGTATAGCTTTGCTGAATACAAAATAAGCGTATTTTTACGGTCCTACGAAACATTCGAATTTTAAATTTTTAATGATTGTATTCCCAAACGCTAAAATCAATATCGGGCTGAATATTCTTAGCCGCAGAACCGATGGTTATCATAATCTTGAAACAGTTTTTTATCCTGTGAAAATTAAAGATGCTTTGGAGGTGATTGAAGCTAATGAGTTAAGCTTTGAATCTACAGGTATTGAAATTCCAGGCCATGCCAACGAGAATCTTTGTTTAAAGGCTTTCGAATTGATTCGGCAAGACTATGATATTCCTCCGGTGGCAATCCATTTGCATAAAGGTATTCCGATTGGCGCGGGATTAGGGGGAGGATCTGCTGATGCCGCGTTCTTTATAAAGCTTATCAGCGAGAAATTTAAGCTGGGTTTATCTGTTGCGCAAATGGAAGAATATGCGCGGCAGCTTGGCGCTGACTGTGCCTTCTTTGTCCGTAATATGCCGGTTTTCGCATTTGGCAAAGGCGACGAGTTTTCGGATGTTAATCTTGGCCTTTCTGAGTACTTTCTGGTTTTGGTAATGCCACCTGTGCACGTTTCGACAGGTGAAGCCTACAGGGGAGTGAAACCGAAGCAGCCGGAATCCTCATTAAAAGATTTGATTTTAGAGCCGGTTGCGAAATGGCGGGGAACAATTAAAAATGATTTTGAAGAATCGATATTCAAAAATCATCCTTTAATCAGGGGCGTTAAGTCAGCCTTGTATGAAGCAGGAGCTTTGTATGCATCTATGAGCGGGAGCGGAGCCTCTGTTTATGGAATATTTAAAACCGAAATTAGAATGGAGAATTTGGAGGAGAATAACAAGGTCTATTATAATGTATAAAAAATGCCAGTCATTTTTTAATGCTGGCAATTTCTTTAGCTGATATAATCACGGTCTTCGTCGCTTAGCCTTGAGGTTTTCTTTTCTTTAAGATAAGGCTCCATGTTTTGTCCTTCACTATCGAGGGAGTCATCATAGATGGGCTCGGCCTTTCGTTTTGGCCTGCCGGCAATAAATCCCATAATAAACCCAAGCCCTAACATACTTCCCAGAACTGCTAGCTTCGGAATCTTTGAAACGCCAAAAAGCCATACATCCATATCTTCTGTATTGTTAAACAAGACAAGTGTTACCAGTGCTGTTACAATAATTATAAAAATTGTTTTTCCGCTCATGTTAAAAGCTATAAGAAGCAACTAATTCGAATATCGGATTTTGCCTCGGTTTTTCATTCAGGAAAATAAATTTTCCACCAATATCAAAATTCGGAAGATAGAACCTGAGAAGATTCATATCTCCTCTCAGTTCCAATCCATATGTTCGAGGTTCAAAAGGCTTATCAAAGCTGGCATTCTGGAAGTCAGCAAAGAACCCCGCCCTAATTCTTTTTATATAAGCTAATGGCCCTAACTCCCAGTCGGGATAAAATAAAGGCATTCGATAGTTCAAAAATAAAGTGTTGTAAGGGTCGGCTGCAGGCTGCAAATAGGAGTAGCCGCTTACCCTTGGGATATCAACAGTGTTTCTATATTGCCCTGACCTGTTTTGCCAGTTAAATTGTGCCTGGAGCGAGTGGTTTCTTATAATTCCCGGAAACAGAAATGAACTTTTTAGTACAACTAAATCTCCTGCTAACGTCTCATCAAAGGGAAAATGTCTGTAGGTTAAAGAGAAGCTTTGTCCCCATCTCGGGCCGAGGTCGCGGGAGCTTCTCCTGGTACTTCGGCTTGCATAAACCTGATAATGCATAGGAAACCAGATATGCTCTGCGAGATTCCGAAAAGGCCGATCAATATTATATCGGTTCGTAAAACTTGTGCCCACTTTAAAGCCGGCGCTATAGGTATTATTAAACCTATTAAAACTAAATGGAAAGGTAACTTCGCTCTCTACTTCATGTTCTCTCCAGGTAACCGGAGTGTAGATTCTTTGTCCGTTAACTACACTCTGCCGATTTATCAATTCCGGCAGATTTTCGTAGCTCAGGCTAACTATGGGATAAAATCTTTTATAGAATAAACCAGCGTTGTATGCGCTCTTGCGAAGCGCGTTGTTGTATTGATATCCTGCGTAAAAATTGAGAGTATTTAATTTATTATCTGATTCTAATTCTACGCCTGCACTATTGTCGGTGGTTACATAACTTAAGCTGTGAAAGTTGAAGAGATGGCTTAGTTCCCGGTATCTTTTCGTTGGATAAGGCTGTATTGCCGGAATGGAGTCGAATACATTTTTCGCACCTTCCTGGGCAAACAAAGTGTCTGCATAGCCAACATAAGTATCCTCGATGTTTTTTATATTCTTTCCTCCTTGCGGTTGCCAGTCGAGTTGGGCAATATCTTGCCCCAGCATTTGGTAGTTATTAAAAAGAATGCGCTTGTTAAAACTATCGAAAGAGGGATTGTAAGCTCCGAACTTTGCAGATGAAAGTTGGAAGATCTGCTTGCTTGGCAAGTCTAGTCTATAAATATTATCTACCCCATTGTAGTGGGCTTTAAATACAACTTGCCTATCGGCATACACTGGCCTTAAAATCTCTTGGAATTGGTAGGGAATTAGTTTATTGAATGTCCCACTTTTTATATCTAGCTCTACCAGAGTTTTTCCCGTTGTGGTGATAGAGACAGCAACAAGCTTCGTTCCGTCAGAATTGAAAGATGGCATTTGCAGCATGTTGTTTTGAGGGCTTAGATATCTTCCAAGTTGCTTGCCGTTTTGTGCGTCTATTTTTACAAGACTTATTTGATTTGAAGTACTGACTTCAACCGCAATTATATATTTTCCATCGGGTGATAGGGTAGGGGCGAAGAGCCTGCTTCGATGTGTTAGCTGCTTTGCTTTTCCGGCTGTAATGTTATAAATACATATAACATTAAACGATCGCTTTTTATAGCGTAAATCAACTCTTGATTCATCCCAAACAATTTTATCATGAGCATAACTAAACCATGATGTTTCCTGATAGCCGATATTGAAAAGACGGGTGCTCTTCCCGTCGTTTTTGAGGATAAAAAAAGCTGGAGTGGATGCTTTACTTTCTTTTAAGTACAGAATATCATTCGTGTTTATGGCTGTTGGAAATAGAAAGTTTTCCGGCGTATCATCTTTGCGCCTGTTAATGGAATTGTACTTAACATAACTTATTTTACCTAGCTGCTTCTCCCATTTTTCTTTCAGATCTTTTAATGTTTCTGTGTGGAGTTTTCTTGTGCTTAATCCGGTAAATTTTTTGATTGAGTTGCTAAGGTTGTACGGCCTCAATGGGAAGTTGGACATTCGAGTAAATAAGCTATCCATTATTCCTTTTCCATAGTCATTTCTTAATTTACTATTCATGAAATACCCAAGCTGATAGTAGCCTGGGTTAAACACCTTGAATGATCCAAAGTAGTTTTTCGAATAGCTAGTTTTTTTCGTAGAAACTGTATTTGTTTTTAAAGTAACAGACCACTCTGGAATTCTTCCTCTTCCAGCATTTGTTAACGATGTTTCGGTGTTAACTGCATCTCCCTCATAGAACCAGGGAGGTAGAGAGATTCCAAAAATTGAGAGAGCTAAAGTTTCAAAAGGAGGGAAGTTATACTTGCCGGTTAGCCTGTCAAATTGAACGACATGCCTGAGCTCGTGCACTGCTAAACTGTTTAACCAATCCTGATAATCGAAGCTTTGAGAAGGAGTCGTAAAAAACTCAGATCGCCTGGGTGCAAGCTGAACAAATCCGTTTGCAGTGGTGCCTTGATTTTGTAGAATGATCGATATTTTTTTTGGCTTCTTGTTTAATGTTACAGCAACTCTTTTAATACTTATCTCAAGAATATTCGACATCCTTTGAGCCTCATTTTCGAATTCTGAGGGGTAAATAATTTGAAAGTTTTCAGTGTTTATCTGGCGCCATTTTACGGTAGGAGGGTTTTGGTCTGCGTTAAAAAGCTGCGGGTATGCTGATTGTGTATTTAAACTTAAGTAAATTAATGTTATTATTTTGATTGTTAGTTTTTTATGATTGTAAAAATAACCTGATTTTGGCATTTGCTAAATATTTTAGTTTTTGTATGGGTATTAATCCGTTGTTATGTCTATCTATTATTTAGATTGTTTTAGTATTGTTTTGATATTCAGTGCATAATGACTTATGGTGTTTTGTCTTGTCTTGAGTTTTTTTGCTAAAAGTATCGATTTTATTTGATAAAACCGCGATTTGGGCATTAAAAAATAATGAAGATGATTGACGGAAATTTGCTTCTCGTTTAAGAGGATTATTTAGGCCATTGGTTCGAAAATACTGACTTTTTTAGGGCGTTACTTGATAGATGTTCGATCGTTTGTAGATGGTCTTGAGTAGACTTATTGTGAGGGTTATTTCGGTTCGATCTGTCGTTTTATCTTAGTCTACTATGAGAGGTATTTGGCAGTATATTCTGCTTTTTTGACTTGGATGTCCTACTGTTATATTAGCTTATATAGGGATGATTATAGAGATGTTTTTATATAATTGTGCTGTTTGTTTATGTCGATTTAAATGTTTTTGCTAGGAAGTGTTACTTCGTTTTTTGTCCTATTTTCATGGGTGGTTAGATTGTTTATGTCGTCTTTTTTTTGGAGTGGTGTTTTAGGTGTTTTTTGGAGGATCATACGGCGATATTTTACACGTTAGTTATGTGCTTTGATCGATACTTAATGTTTGTTTTTTCTTTTTTTAGTTTTGATTTTGGTGGAGTTTGTCTCATGTTTTTTGTCTTTTTATTCTAGGTGACATGGTTGTTTTTTTTGAAATTTAGCCTGATGTGAGTGTTCCTTTTGATGCTGATTTTTGAGTATTTATCGGTCGAGAAGTTGTCGGAATAAGGGTTGGTTAGCAGATCATATTTTAAAGTTAGATGTTACCTGTAACTGCAAAATATCTGGTCATTATTCTCGATAGTTTTGATGGAATTTGTGGTATTTAACTGTCGAATTATAGCTACTATCTTGAAGATATATACATAATTATTAAAACGATGGCGGCCTTCATGTAGGGATGTGTTTGGAACAACGACTGATTTATTAAAGGCTGTTTTTAAGCCTTGGCATCTTAATTTTATTTGTTACGGTTAGTCCTGCTTTTTATAACAGGGTACAGGAAAATGGATGATAAAATAATGAGTGCTCCTGAGTAAAAGCCAAGACTCATCTGCTCGCTTTTGCCGAGAATTACGAAGGCAAGCATGATTCCATATATAGGTTCAAGGTTAGTTATTAAAGCGACCCGAAATGCAGAGAGTTCTTTCATTACAGATACGCCTGCAACATACGCAACGGAGGTGCAGATGGTGCCAAGAAGTAGGAGGTATATGCTATCCTGGATTCCTGGAACCGTATGGGTTATTGATGCTCTATCAGCAAGCAGTAAGTATATAGTAATCCAGATAAATGCTCCGAATAGTTCGTAGAAACTGATGATAGGAGCGGTGGTGTGTTTTATGAGTTTCGAGTTGATTATTGAGAATGAACTGGCACACAAAGCGCTTAACAGTCCGGTAATTATTCCCAGTGTATACTGGCTTTCAAATTCGAATATCAGATAGATTCCTGTTATGATCATCAGCCCTACAATAATCTCTATAGCCTGTATCTTTTTTCTGCTCGTTAAAGGTTCAAGAATGGCAGTGAATAAGGTTATAGATGAGAGGCAGACAAGGGTAACTGATACTGTTGACTGCTTAATCGAGTAGAAAAACAGTATCCAATGTACCGCTAGAATCGATCCTGTGAAAATTAACTTAGCTAGAATCCGTTTATCGATTTTATAAGTGGTTTTGCTGAGCTTAAACCAAACGAAAAGACTACTTGAGGCAATCAAAACCCGATACCATACCAGCAATGTTGCATTGATGGAAATGAGCTCGCCGAGAATTCCTGTAAAGCCCCATACAAAGACTGTAGCATGTAGAAGTAAAAGGTTTTTATTCTGGCGTAACCACAGCCTGTTATGCAGCATTTTACTTAGGTGCTTTTACCAAAAGGTATAAACTAAGTAGCCCGAAAAGTACATTTGGAATAAAGACCGCAATGATTGGTGGAAGGTTTCCCTTAAGGGAAAACATAGTAGAAAATTGGATAAAGAGAATATATGTGAAGCTCAGGAATATGCCGATTCCCAGAGGTAAACCAATACCTCCACGCACCTTTCTGGATGATAGGGAAACTCCCATAAGAGTTAATACAAATGCAGATAATGGATATACAAAGCGTTTGTACTTTTCTAGTAAAAGCCTTTCCATTACGCCTGTACCACGTATCTTTTCTTTCTCAATACGTGAGTTCAGTTCCTGCATGTTCATGGCTTCATAGATGTTGTCAAATAGATCGAAATCTATTGGGCGCATATCTAGCTTTATTTTCTTTTTATCGCCGTAAACCATAGCTTCCTTAAGCCCATCAATCTTTCTGGTGGAGTATGTTTCCATGTTCCAGACATGTTTAACAGAGTCCCAGGCTATGCGTTCAGCCATTGTTTTTTCAACGAGTTCGTCACCATTGAATTTCTCAAGGGTGAACTTATATCCAATCTTTTGATTGTTGTCGAAATTCTCAATGTATACAAAGGTGTTCTTGTCGAGCTGCATATGTGTATACATTTTGTTGTTATCCGATTTTGGATTGATATACACATTTTCAAAATCAATTTTAAGCTGATTAGTCTCCGGAATTATAAATAAGTTGAAGATTAAGGTAACAACAAAGACAATAGTTGATGAGATGAAATAAGGCCTTAAAAAGCGGCTAAAACTTACGCCACCGCTTAATATCGGAACGATCTCCGTTTGATCCGCCATCTTTGCGGTAAAAAAGATAACAGCTATAAAATTGATTAATGGCGATAAGAAATTGAGGTAAAATGGAACAAAGCCCGCATAGTATTGAAAAACTATTTTGTAAAGTGGGGCATGGTATTTTAGAAAGTCATCAAGCTTTTCAGATACATCAAAAATGATAATCACCACAGAAAAAATAATCATGGTAAATACGAACGTTCCCAGATATTTTCCGATGATATATCGGTCAATTAATTTGATGTAATTGTTAAACATAATTATAAACGCTGCGCCAATACTTTAACCATTTTATTCTTCCAGTCGTAAAAATCGCCTGAGATAATTTTTTCCCGTGCCTCTTTTACAAGCCATAAATAGAAATGCAGATTATGTAACGTTGCAATCTGGGCTCCTAATATTTCTTTCGATGTAATTAGATGCCTAAGGTAAGCTTTAGTATAGGTTAAATCTGAAAAAAGTGTACTATTCGCCTCTATAGGAGAAAAGTCGTTTTTCCACTTCTCGTTTTTAATATTAATAATTCCCTCTTTAGTGAAAAGCATCCCGTTGCGGGCATTTCTTGTAGGCATTACGCAATCAAACATGTCAATGCCCAATGCAATATTCTCAAGGATATTTACCGGTGTGCCAACTCCCATCAGGTAGCGAGGTTTACTCTCTGGTAAAATGTTGCATACAACTTCAGTCATTGCATACATTTCTTCCGCTGGTTCTCCAACAGAAAGCCCTCCGATGGCGTTCCCTTCTCTTTCAAAAGAAGCGATCATTTCGGCGGATTTCTGCCTTAAGTCTGTATATACTGATCCCTGTACAATTGGGAAAAGTGTTTGCGAATATCCATACCTGGGCTCGGTGCTATCAAACCTGTCGCAGCAGCGTTTAAGCCAGCGATGGGTCATATCAACCGAGCGCCGTGCATAATGATAGTCGCAGGGATAAGGCGTGCATTCATCAAATGCCATAATAATATCGGCACCAATGATACGCTGAATATCCATTACATTCTCGGGCGTAAATAGGTGCTTAGAGCCATCGATATGCGAACGAAACGTAACACCTTCCTCTTTAATCTTCCTAACTTCGGTCAATGAATATACCTGATAACCGCCACTGTCAGTCAAAATAGGTTTATCCCAGCCATTAAACCGATGCAAGCCGCCTGCCTTTTCAATAGTGTCTAAGCCTGGCCTTAAGTATAAATGATAGGTATTTCCTAGTATGATCTGAGCCTTAATGTCATCATTAAGCTCACGCTGATGTACCGCTTTTACTGTTCCGGCGGTGCCTACAGGCATAAAAATAGGAGTTTGGATCGTGCCGTGATCGGTGGTTAATTCGCCAGCCCTGGCCTTTGAGTTTTTATCTGAAGCCTGTAATTGAAATTTCATTATAAGTGTGCAAAAGTAGCAAAATAGCTCGGGGTAAAAAAAGAAGCCATTGTTAAAAATGTTGTTTAAAAATCAGACCTTTGCGCTTTCTTAATTTAGAGTTTTGACAGAGTATTTATTCATTGGGGTTTTTATCTTGTTTCAAATAGCTTTTTTAATCCAGGTATATTATATACTAATGGTGCATCAAAAGCTTGGGAATTATAAAAAAGACGATGTTGGATGCATAATGCATCCGGTTTCTGTTATTATTTGCGCTCGTAACGAAGAACAAAATCTGGAGCAGAACCTGGCTTCAGTACTAGAACAAGATTATCCGAACTTTGAAGTTGTTGTAGTAAATGATTGCTCGGTTGATGACTCTGGGCTCGTTTTGCGTTCTTTTTCACAAAAATACCCTAATCTTAAAATTGTTACCTTAACAGAACATGAAAGATTCAAACACGGAAAGAAATTTGCTGTTACATTAGGTATTAAAGCAGCTGCTAACGAGCACTTGCTTTTTACGGATGCCGATTGTAAGCCGTCATCGCCAAATTGGATAACACAGATGCAGAGAAATTTCAACGGGTCAAAGCAAATTATTTTGGGGTATTCGCCCTACACCATTGAAAATGGTTTCTTAAACAAGCTGATTCGGTTTGAGACTTTTTACACGGCTTTAAATTATTTTTCTTTTGCGTTGGCTGGTACGCCCTATATGGGAGTAGGTAGGAATATGGCTTATACAAAATCTTTATTTTTTAAAGGAAAAGGTTTTGCTTCGCATATGCACATTCCTTCAGGCGATGACGATTTGTTCGTAAATCAAAACGCCAACTTTAGTAATGTTGCCATTGAATTGGACTCTGAGGCACAAGTTTGGACAGAGCCTAAAAAAACGTTTCTTTCTTATTTTAAACAAAAGATACGGCATATGGGCGCCGGAAGAGTTTATAAAGCAAAGCATAAAAGAATGCTTTCCCTTTTAACGGGTTCGGCACTGTTATTTTATATATGTTTATTCACTCTTTTGGCTTTGAAAGCTCAATGGTGGTTGCTTTTAATTTTTGTTGGCCTTCGCCTGGCGATGCAGATAGTTATTTATTTGCCTGCTTTTAAGAAGCTTAGCTACGGGGGACTAATTTGGTGGCTGCCAGCGTTGGATTTAATTTATAATTTTTATATACTCGTAGTAAGCATAATATCTCTATTTAAGAAAACAGTCAAATGGAAGTAAATCCGAATTTTTCGGCTAACGCCTTAAACG
Source organism: uncultured Pedobacter sp. (assembly GCA_966211215.1). Classification (GTDB taxonomy): domain Bacteria; phylum Bacteroidota; class Bacteroidia; order Sphingobacteriales; family Sphingobacteriaceae; genus Desertivirga. Next base: position 18,409 of record CBIHNR010000027.1, on the reverse strand, counting down.
ATTTCAACCTTGTGGGTAAAGCAAAGGACGGGGATCAGAGGGCCTACGCCGAGTTAATGCAGCGTTATAAAGACTCTATTTATTTCATGGCATTGAAAATGGTGAATAATAAAGACGATGCTATGGATTTAACCGTTGAAACCTTTGGAAAGGCATTCGAGAACATTGAAAAGTACAAGCCAGACTTCGCTTTTAGCACCTGGCTGTTTCGTATTGCAACTAATAATTGCATCGATTTCATCAGGAAGAAGAGGATAAGCCTTATCTCAATCAATTCAATGGTTGATGACGATGGAGACGACCGGCCTCTTCAGATTAAATCAGATACCTTAAATCCTGAAGAAACTTCAATAAAAAAACAGCAACAGGAACAGTTGAAGATTATTGTGGAGAAGCTGCCGCAGCGGTACAAAACCCTTATCGTGCTGCGTTATTTTGAAGAACAATCATACGAAGAAATTGCCCAACAACTCGATTTACCACTGGGTACGGTTAAAGCACAACTTTTCCGCGCCCGCGACCTATTGTCTAATATTATAAACCGCAGGAAGAAAACCCCAGGCAGTGACTTCTGATATCATTTTTAAGTATTTTCCCAATTTAAGCGATAAGCAAAAAGAGCAGTTTAACAAACTCGAAGAACTTTATAAATTCTGGAACGCTCAAATAAATGTAATTTCCCGCAAGGATATTGATAGCCTTTATTTAAGGCACATTCTCCATTCTTTAGGCATTGCAAAAGTTTTAAAGTTTTTACCCGGCGAAAGGGTAATGGATGTGGGAACCGGAGGTGGATTTCCGGGAATTCCCCTGGCAATACTATTTCCTGAAACATCCTTCCACCTGGTTGATTCTATCGGCAAAAAAATAAAAGTGGTGAACGAGGTGTCAAAGGCAATTGGACTGGAGAACCTTAAGGCTAGCCACGCAAGGGCTGAGCAAATTGATGAAAAATTTGATTTCATCGTTTCCCGTGCTGTAACCCAGCTTAAGGATTTTTATCCCTGGGTGAGAGGAAAGTTTAGCAAGAAGTCAAATAATGTACTTCGTAATGGTGTATTATATTTAAAGGGAGGAGATTTAGAGCAGGAATTGAATAATGCTAGCTTAAAGGACATTCAGTTACTTCCATTGACGGCTTATTTTGACGAAGACTTTTTCGAAACTAAATACGTTGTTTACTTTCCGGCGCAGTAATGTCATTACTGCATGAAATAGCTTTAACGCAAACACCTGGAATAGGTGCGGTTACTGCGCGTGCACTATTAAGCCATTTTGGAAATAGTGCCGAAGCAATCTTTTCCGCGAAGAAATCCCAATTAACGGCTATTCAGGGCATCGGGCCTAAAACTGCCGATTCTATTTTAAAGCAAGAAGGATTTAAGAGGGCCGAGAAAGAGATGGCCTTTATTGAAAGATATAAGATTAAAGCGCTTTCTTATAGCTCTGCAGAATACCCGGCCCGGCTTCGAAATTGTTATGATGCTCCCTTGCTTCTGTATTTTAAAGGCAATTCTGAGCTTAATGCAAAGCGGATAATTAGTGTGGTAGGCACCCGAAATGCTACACAATATGGCAAAGAGCTTACTCAGCAGCTTATTGCCGACCTTAAAAAGAACGATGTTTTGGTTGTGAGCGGCCTGGCTCACGGCATCGATGGAATTGCCCATAAAGCTTGCCTTAAAAACGATGTTCCGACAATTGGAGTTGTTGGCCATGGGCTCGATAGGATCTACCCGGCGCAACATCGGGCCATTGCCGAAAAGATGATAAGTAATGGAGGGATTCTTACAGAATTCATATCAGAAACCAATCCAGATAGGGAAAACTTTCCCAAACGAAACCGTATTGTTGCTGGTATGGCTGATGCTACCGTGATTGTAGAGGCAAGCGTAACTGGAGGAGCCCTGATTACGGCTGAGTTGGCTAATTCGTATAACCGGGATGTTTTTGCTTTTCCGGGCAATGTCAACCATGAATTTTCTGCTGGATGTAACTATCTTATAAAAACAAATCGGGCACACCTAATAGCCAACGCAAAAGACTTGGAATACTTTTTAGGCTGGACTGTAGATAAACCGAAAGAATCCATCCGACAAATAAGCCTGAATCTTAATTTAACTCCTGATGAGAAGAAGGTGATTGACATACTAAATGCCAAAGGTACTATAAGTTACGATGAGCTTGCCCTCGCCATTAATATGCAACAAAGCAAATTAGCTGTAACCATCCTGGGGCTCGAAATGCAAGGCGTTATAGTTGCCTTACCGGGAAAGAGCTATAAACTTGGGTAGCAGGTTTGAGTTTTGGATGTCTGAGGCTGGACGTCTAATGCCTGACGGTTAACTATTACAGTTAGACTTTAGCATGGATGATTCGATTTTTATCTATCATTTATTCCTTCGATCATTAAACATTTAGCAAAGCCCTTCATTGTTCATTTTTCGGATAATCGTACATTTTTTGGTCCCCGGTGCCATAGCTAACCATAGCCCAGTCTTCAAATGGGAACTCTATCAGAACCATTCCACAGGTGGGTATATTGAAAACATGTGCTCCGCATAAGCCAACAGTCAGGGTTGTAATGCCGGGGTTGTGCCCGAACATTGCTATAAAGTCGTGCTTGTTATCAAATTTGTTGATCGTTTTTAAAAGAGTATCGGCAGAAGCTTCGTAGATGTTTTCTTCTTTTTGTATGTCTTTTTTATCAAAACCGAAAGCTTCGGCAAAGTATTTAGCAGTCGAATATGCCCTCTTTGCCGGACTGCTTACAATATGTTCGGGAATGATATTCTTCTTTACTAATCGTTTCGCCATTTCCGGAGCGTTCCGTTTTCCCCGTTCATTTAAAGGGCGCTCGAAATCGGAAAGTTTAATATTATCCCAATCTGATTTTGCATGGCGGACTAAGAGCAATTTTTTCATATTTCAGTACGATAATGGTTCTTAACAAAAATAGCCCGGTGTTGTTCCGGGCTATCTTGTGTATAAGTTAATAAGTTCCTAAAATAAGAATCCTACAGAGATTGAGAAAACTTTATGTTTACTAGAAGCCCCATTGCCTTTAGGCTCGAGGTTGGTTAAGCCTAATCCATAACCTCCATTTAGAGTCAATCCATTGTTTAGTTCATAACCGGCTAAGAAGTTTAGTCCGAGATCAGCTCTTTTTAAATCGTCCTCTTCTGCATTGTTACCAAATTTTATGTCCTTTTTTTCTGATGGGATAAGATCGGCAATATCACCAGAAGTCTCTGTTTTTGTTTTCCCAGTTAATCCGATCCCTGCATAAGGTCCTGCTCCAATGAAGAACTTTCCTGAACCAGCTGGAAATTTAGCGACCGCATTAATGGGGATCTCTAAATAGTAAACATTTGCTGTGGCTTTATAGGTATTTCCATCTTCAGACATGTCAACCTTAAACCCTTTTCCAGTAAAAGATAAACCTGGTTGCAATGAAAATATTGAGCTAACTGGGATGTCTGCTAAACCTGTGACATGAAATGATGTAATGGAAGAAGGGCTCATACTAAATGGAGATTCGTCCTCTTTAACATTTACGTTCGCAAAGTTAACACCTCCTTTAACACCAAACTTAGTTTGCGCAAAAATCGCTGAGCTGCTAAGTAATAATGCTGCAGCAATAAATAGTTTTTTCATTTTGTGATAAGTTATTTAAGCTGCGAAGAAAGTGAGAAATTTCTTCACTAGCAAAGATTTAGGAAATTTTAATATTTTCTTAAAATAGAATACAATATCCGGCTATTCTACAAATTTCTTAATCTCATCCAAATCAATATCATACATGCATTTGAAGTGTCCCAGAGGGCATTTAGGTAATCCAAATTTTGAGCAGGGACGGCAGGGAAGAGATACACCGGCTTCATACACTTCGTCGACTTTGTAGGGTTGTACGCCCAATAATTCGGGTACAGTGCTTCCCCAGATGGATACAATTGGTTTATTAAATGCTTCTGCAATGTGGGTTAAACCGGTGTCAAAGCCAATAATTTTATAGGCATTCTTTACGAGAAATACCGATTCATTAAACCCTATTTTGCCGCAGGCATTATAAACCCTATCGCCCAGCGCTTCGCTTATAATAGCAGCATTTTCGGCTACGTCTTTTCCCCCGAGCAATACGATTGGTTGATTAAGCTTTTTACATAGTTCGATCACTTTCTCATTTGGCAGGCGCTTAGTAAAATGTGTAGCCCCGATAATAAATCCTATATAGTAGTTCTGATGGCTATGAGGAAGTAGTTTGGTTAAATCATAATCTCCAGGAAGGAAATAGTCGATCGGCTTTCCATCGTTCTTAACGCCCAGAAATTCAATCGTTTTTAAATACCTATCCACAAGGTGAACTGGCTTAACGAAGTTGATTTTGTATTTAATAGCCAGCCATTTTTTTAACCTTTCTTTTTTAAAGGTAGAAGATTTAACTCTCATCCTCAACTTGATGATAGTAGAGCGCAGGCTATTATGAAGGTCAATTATGAAGTCGTACTTCTCTAATTTTAAGTCCCTTATTGTTTCAGAAAGCGAGGGTTTAAGGAAGATTAGCTTGTCTATATAAGGGTTCTGATCAAGCAAAAAGCTAAAATTGCTTTTTGTAAGATAATGGACTTCGACGCCCTGTACTTGCTGTTTCAGGCAGCGTACTACTGGCGTTGTGTAAATAATATCGCCGATAGAGCTAAAGCGAACAATGAGGACTTTCAAATTTTAAGCTCCTTTTTGTTGTTTAAAATATTCTTCAATCTCCTGAACGCTTAAGGCATTTAAGCAGTTTGCGGCCGTAATCCCACCTTTTCTGGCTGTCAAAACTCCATAGTGTGTGTCGTAAAAACCGTTGGTACTATGGGCATCTGGATTTATCGAAAGCATTACGCCTTTTTCAATGGCGTATTGGTGCCAGCGCCAGTCGAGGTCAAGGCGTAGCGGATTGGAATTTATCTCAATAACTACTTTATTAGCGGCGCAGGCATCAATTACTTTTTTGTAGTCTATAGGATAGCCGTTTCTGGATAAAAGCAAGCGTCCGGTAGGGTGCCCCAGAATCGTGGTGTAAGGATTCTCAATGGCAGCAATCAGGCGGCTTGTTGCTTTTTCTTCGTTCATTTTGAACACGGAGTGAACTGATGCTACCACAAAATCAAATGTTGCCAAGACCTCAGGAGGATAATCTAAAGAACCGTCAAACAAAATATCCGATTCAATTCCCTTGAAAATCTTAAACCCATTTAGTTGCGCATTAAGCCGGTTTATTTCTTCGTATTGGGCAATCACCCTTTCCTCTGATAAGCCTTTAGCATAGAATGCGGATTTAGAGTGGTCGCAAATTCCGAGATATTGGAGCTTTAGCTCGTCGCGACAGAACAGAGCCATTTGTTCAAGGCTGTGTACGCCATCACTCCAGGTACTGTGATTGTGAAGGCTTCCCTTTAGGTCGTGCCATTCTACTAATTCTGGCATTTTTCCGGTTTCTGCCAGTTTAAATTCGAAAATGCCTTCACGCAGTTCGGGCTCTATATAAGGTAATCCGGCTTTGCTGAAAACTTCTTCTTCTGAATCCGCATGCAAAATAGCATCGCCCAAGCGTTTTTTAAGTTCGGTAACATGAGGCTTTGCGCCTGTTTGAAGAACTAATTCGGTGAAGAAATTTTCTTTAAGGCAGAAATTGAAAAAGACTTTTATCCCTGTAACATGCTGAGCTTCTATTTTATGAGTTTCGGTTTGAGTTATGGTTAAGCTTTGTAACTCTTGAATTGCATCATGAAAAACTTCTTTAAACTCTGCACCAATTAAAAGATCAAGTCCATCAATAATCTCGCACCTGCGCCTGTAGTCGCCAACGAATGAAATTTGAGCCGAGGGAAAAATTCCTGTTAGTTGTTTTAAAAGGCTTTCGGCAACTTCTTCAACCTGGGCGTATAGATATCTGCCATTGCTGGCAATTTTAAATTCAATAGCTTTTCTGATTTCTTCCTGGGTTTTTAATCCGAAACCCTTAGCTTCAATCAGCCGGTTTTCATTGCAGGCATAGTAAAGCTCTCCAATATTTTCAATACCCATGTCTTTCCAGATAGTGAGTACTTTCTTTGGTCCGAGTCCTTTAATGCTCATAATTTCAATTATCCCAGCGGGAGTTTTTTCAAAGAAATCCTCCATTTCGGCAATGGTTCCGGTTTGTAAAAGTTCATCCACTTTTACAGCCGTGCTTTTGCCAAGGCCTTTTATTCCTTCCATTTCAACTACACTTTTTTTAGCAATTGAGAAAGGAAGCTTATCTATTGTGAAAGCGGCGGAAGCCAGAGATTTAATTTTAAAAGGATTCTCTTCGTGGAGCTCCATTAACTGGCTAAGGAGCCTTAAAGTACGAGCTATGGTTTTGTTTTCCATGAATCTCAAAAATACATATATCCTCGTTTATGGAGTAAAAAAACATCTATTCATCTTTTAGTGTTCTTCTAAAAATTCTGGATACCAGTTAGATGCACCATATAACTATTAATAAATCTGTAAACGTTTTATTCTTTATATTTCTGTTTTTTGCCAGCGTATACTTTGCCCGCCCATTTTTGGAACCATTTGCCCTGGCGGCAGTTATCGCAATGTTGTTACTTCCGTTAAGCAAGAACATGGAAAAGCGCGGATTAAACCGGGCACTCGCGGCATTATTGAGTTTGTTTGTATTGCTTTTGGCGATTTCAGGAATAATTGCTTTGCTTATCTGGCAAATTTCTGACATAGCTTCTGATTTTAATGAAATGAAACGGAAGGTGTTAGAGATCATTCATAATGTTCAGGGTTATCTTAATATTAAATTTGGAATTACAGAGGCAGAACAGAAAAAGTTTTTGGATTCAACGCAGTCTTCGGGTACCGGTGGAATGACCAAAGTGCTTTCTAATACGATGACGGTTCTTATTGACCTGATTTTAGTACTTGTGTATATATTTATTTTCATTTATTTCAGGCATCACCTGAAAAGATTTGTCCTCAAGCTTGTTGCGCCTTCGCAAATACCCAAAACGGAAAAAATCATCCACGATTCTACCCAGGTATCCTATAAATATTTATCTGGATTAACTATGATGATAGTGATGTTGTGGATCCTATACGGTATTGGTTTTTCATTAGTTGGTATCAATAATGCTTTGTTTTTTGCCATTCTATGCGGCGTGCTGGAAATTATTCCCTTTGTGGGGAATCTTACTGGAACCAGTATAACGCTTTTAATGGCTATAACTCAGGGTGGTGGGGGAGGAATGATTGTTGGGGTTTTATTGACTTATTTTTTTGTGCAATTTGTACAAACCTATATTATAGAACCGCTTGTGGTAGGCGCCGAAGTAAATATAAATCCTCTGTTTACCATTATAGCCCTGGTGGTCGGCGAGTTACTTTGGGGGATCGTAGGTTTAATTCTGGCTATTCCGCTGCTGGGTATGTTTAAAATTGTGTGCGACAATATAGAGGTACTTAAGCCTTATGGCTTTCTAATTGGAGAGGAAAAAAGAAAAAGGACCGAAATTGCACATAAAATAAAGGCTATATTTAAAAAGAGCAGCGCCTGATTGATTATTTAAGGTACTGATTGTTAAAGTTTCCACGTGGCACATTTATAGTTTTGGCCGAACTTTCTAAGCAGAGAATTAGATAAGGCGTTCATAAATATAAAATGCTGATTAATTTTGCTTAATGAAAAGGGCTTTAATCTTCTTCGGCCTACTTATTGGCTTTTCTGCAAAATCTCAAACGCTTAGGATTGCTGTTGCTGCCAACGCCCAGTTTGTAATTAAGGCTTTAACTGCTGATTTCAAAGCACGCACTGGCGTTAAAACCGAAGTGATAATGGGTTCATCAGGAAAGCTGGCTGCGCAGATAAAGAACGGTGCCCCCTTTGATTTTTTCCTTTCTGCTGATATGGATTTTCCTGCACGGCTATATGATGAAGGATTTGCAACCGGTCCCGCCAAAGCTTACGCCCTTGGTAATTTGGTAGTTTGTTCTAGGTCTGTTGACTTAAAGCACTGGCAAACTGCGGTGCAGAATTCCAAAGTTCGAAGGATTGCCATTGCTAACCCTGAGTTGGCTCCTTATGGAGAAGCGGCAGTTCAGGCTTTAAAGAAGGGTAACTTATGGGATAAAATAAAACCAAAGATGATTATTGCTGAAAGCATAGCCCAGGTAAATGCATATATTACTACAGGTGCGGTGGATGTTGGATTTACGACAGAAGCATTTATTCGCGAAGGCCACGGTAATTTAAAATGGTCAAAGGTTGATGCCAGAACATACAATAAAATAGAACAGGGAATGGTTGTTCTTAGCCACGCAAAAAAAGGCAATCATGCCATCGCCTTAAAATTTTACAACTACCTCCAATCAGCGCCTGCAAAAAAAATATTACTTAAAAGCGGCTATCAAATTCCATAATGTTAATTTAACCGCATGGATTGGAATCCAATATGGCTTTCGTTAAAACTGTCTGTTATCACCACAGTAATATTGCTCCTAATAGGGCTTCCCCTGGCATATTGGCTTTCTGGAAAAAATACTATTCCCAGGCTTATTTTGGAAGCTTTTATAACTATGCCTCTGGTGCTTCCGCCATCGGTATTGGGGTTTTATCTCTTGTTGGCGTTTAGTCCGCAAAACGCTCTAGGCAAATGGCTGCAGGAAAATTTCGACATTAGCCTCGTTTTTTCCTTTCAAGGCCTGGTGCTTGCATCTGTGATTTATAGCCTCCCATTTATGATAAGCCCTGTAAAATCTGCATTTGTGAATCTTCCGGGTTCACTCGCCGAGGCATCATATACCATGGGAAAGTCCAGGTTTGATACATTTTTTCAGGTGTTGCTACCCAATATCAAAAACTCCTTACTAACGGCCTCCGTGCTAACCTTTGCGCATACCCTGGGCGAATTTGGAGTAGTGCTGATGATTGGAGGAAACATTCCAGGAGTTACTAAAGTTGCCTCCATTGCTATTTATGATTCGGTGGAAACGATGGAGTACCAAAATGCCAATTATTATTCCTTGATATTGTTCGCTATTACTTTTTTAATTGTCATAAGCGTTTTTGTGCTAAACAGAAAAGCGGTTAAAAGCCCCCTGGAATGATAGACGTTGATGTTAGGAAAAAGATAAAAGTTTACAATGGAGTGAGTTTCATCAATGTGAATACTTCTTTTGAATCTGGACGGGTAACGCTGATTTCAGGCCCTTCGGGAGCGGGCAAAACAACATTCCTTAAGATCCTGGCTGGATTAATTCAGCCAGAAGAAGGTGTGATTAGTGCAGATGGCGAAGTTTGGCTTGATACATCACAAAGGATCTTCCTCCCCACTCAAAAACGACACCTGGGTTTTGTTTTTCAGGATTATGCACTTTTCCCTAATATGACGGTTTTAGAGCATTTGCTTTTCGGTACCAAAGACCAGGAATACATAAACCGATTGTTAAATATGGGTGAAATGCTGGGGTTTCAAAACCATAAACCTAAGCACCTTTCCGGCGGGCAAATGCAGCGGCTTTCTATCCTTAGAGCATTATCTACAAAGCCCAAAGTGCTATTAATGGATGAACCTTTCTCCGCCCTGGACCAGGCTTTAAAGGTAAGTTTAATGACCAAACTAAAGCACTTATTATCAGAATTTGGAATTACTTGCCTTATTGTGTCCCATTATCAGTCCGAAACGGAAGGTTTTGCTGAGAACTCATTCAGCTTTATATAAGGCACGAAAAGTAAAATCAAAGGCACTATTTCTTGCCACAGGTAGATGTAATAGTTATGGTTTTATTAATAAAAAAGGGAAACTAATATTAAGATGCCCTCTCATGTCTTTATGCTTTTTGGCTCTTAAACATTGTTAGCTATAGCTTGTTGTCATCATGCTTCTTAAACCTGGCTACTTGTTTAATTGCATAGATACATTTAATGAACAGGTATATTATACTATTAATTGGATTGCTCAGTACTACAGGTGTATTTAGTAAATCTGTACTAATGCCTGCAGTAGATTCTAATCCTGTTGCAAACGTCTTGGTCTCCGACACATCTGCATCCTATGCTTTAGTTGCCGGCGGAAGTAAAGGAATTGGCTATGCAATTGCTGAAGCACTGGCAAAACGGAAGTATAATTTAATTTTAATTGCCCGCCATGCCGATAGCTTGTATGCAGCCAAGAGCAAGCTGGAGTCTTTATACCATATTCATGTAGATGTATTAGTGAATGATCTTGCCAGAGAAGAAGCTGCCATAGAAATCGCAAAGTGGTGCACTGATAACAATATAAGGCTAAAAGTACTGTGCAATGTGGCTGGTTTTGGAGGCGTAAGGGATTATTTATCTCTACCTCTTGATACACTTCGCTACATGGTTAGATTAAATGTCGAATCGGCAATGGCACTTTCCCTTACGCTATTGCCTTTATTAGAAAAAAATGCCCCCTCTTATATATTAAATGTGGCCAGCATGGCTGGCTTTGCACCTATTCCTGTAAAGAACATGTATTCTGCTACAAAATCTGCAGTCATTTTTTTTAGTTATTCTTTGCGATATCAATTGCGAGAAAAAAATATCAGTGTGAGTTGCCTCAGTCCTGGTCCCGTATTTACGAAACCTGAGATCGAAAAAGATACTAAAGAGAAGCTTGGTTGGTTTGGCGTTCAAATGGCAGTACCCCCGAAAAAGGTTGGAGAGATAGCTGTAAAAAAAACCTTAAAGGGAAGAATGATGATTGTGCCCGGAACTTTGTCGAAAGTTGCATCTGGATTTATACGTATACTTCCTAAAAGATGGGTGGTCTCTATTTATAATAAAGTAGGGGAATAGAAGCTGAATTTTAATATGCTCAGAACGAACATATCTTAAACGAAAAAAGCGCACCTTAGTGCGCTTTTCGTGATCCCGCTGGGACTCGAACCCAGGACCCCAACATTAAAAGTGTTATGCTCTACCGGCTGAGCTACGGAATCATCCTAATTACTAGGTTCTTTCCTTTTTCCGGTAAGTAGCCAAGGAAAGGTGGCTTTAGTTAAAAAAAGCCTTTTTATAAAGGCTTTTCTTGTTTTTGGATTTCTCCGTGATCCCGCTGGGACTCGAACCCAGGACCCCAACATTAAAAGTGTTATGCTCTACCGGCTGAGCTACGGAATCAACTTTATTTGAAACGTTTAACCGTTTCGTTTAAAGTGATGCAAATGTACGGCTATAACCCATACGTCGCAAGGGCTTTCGTTCTATTTTTTTGAAATAAATATCTAACCTATTAATTATCAGATATAAAAATATTTTGAGCATCGCAGCGGCTGCGTTTAAAAGGCGTTTTTTTAGCGATTTATCCTGATCCCGGATGCCCTTTTACAGTGTTCAAATGGAGATTAGAGGGGATTTAGAGCCCAATTTGTTAGGAAAATAGAAAAATTTTAAGGAAATATAGGGTAAGCAGTCTGCGGTAAACAGTGGCTTAAAATTTTTATTTGTAGAAGTGTGATACTCGCTAAGCGCACATTGTGGTAAAGTGTAGACGGTGAGGAATTTTTTCTCGGCCATTGTGGAGAATTGGGTACTTGGCTTGGCTTGAAATAAGAAAACAAAAAATGCTGCAACCTATTTTTTATTTGTCTGTATAAGAGCACCATGCAATTATTGAAAATGTAAAGTATTATTTGAAGAAGTGGCTTTATTATTGCTTAAGGTAGTTCATGGATAAAAAACTACTTTTAGTAATTCTGCTTCTAAATTGCCTCTCACTAACAAAAGCACAATCTCTAAATTGGTTTATTTCTGCGCATGCCGGTGCCAATAATTATAAGTCGGCAACTATGAATGGAGCTGTGCTGGGAGGATTTAGAAACGAAGCAGGCCAGCAGCTTGCTGTTGGTCCGGTAGTTAAAAGTTTCATGTTAAATGGAATTATGAAGAATGTTGTAGGTGGCCGCGTGTATTCACAAATGAATTTAGTTGGCAAGATAGATGCCTATCTTCAATGTGACATATCCAATATTTCTCAGGTTCAATCAGCAAATGGTTTATCACCAGTGCGTATTGAAACCGGCATGGGATTGAATTTTATGCTTAAAGAAAATTTAGGCATAGGATGTGGCTATACATTTGGCGAATATAATCCTTTAACTAACCAGAGAAATAGTAGCCCTTCGCTTAAGCTGGTGTACGTGATGCCTTTCTTTTCTAATAATCTTTAGTAAAATAATTTTCTTTAAACAATGCTCTTGGTTTGCTGTTTCTAAAATAGCAATTATTGGGTTTTGCTATAGTAATTGCACTTTTGTTATTTTTTCAAATAGAAAATTGATATACGGTTTGCCTATATCATTTTTTTTTGTCAATATTGCAATGAAATTAATCCTTATGCTTCAATTAGTAAATCTGCCTCAGCCTGTTTTTTATCTGGCTATTACTTTGATCGCATTTATTCTCGTACTAATTGCAATTCCTTCAATAATTCACGTAGCCAATCACCGATCGTTGTTTGACGATATAGACGTTGGCAGAAAAGAACATAAAAAAGGTATTCCCAGATTAGGTGGAGTTGCAATTTTTTGTAGTTTCATGATCACTGCATTGCTTGTTTCTCAAACGGGGCCTTCCAAAGAATTTAATTTACTTTTTGCCTGCTGTATGATTTTGTTTGCAGTTGGCCTAAAAGATGACCTGTGGGGTGTTAATCCCAGTACAAAGTTCGGAATGCAGGCTATTATTGCTGCCATAATGGTTTTATTGGCAAATGTCAGGTTAACGAGCCTTTACGGCATTTTTAATATACATGACCTTCCGTATGGTGTGAGTGTTTGCCTAAGCATGCTGATTATAACTTTTGTAATTAATGCCTTTAATTTAATTGATGGAATTGATGGGCTTGCTGGAGTTACTGGTGTTGTTGTAAATATTACCCTCGGGTTGATGTTTGCAGACATGGGGCAAGTTAGCCTTGCTTGCCTGGCATTTTCGGTTGCTGGCGCTTGCCTGGGCTTTCTGCGTTTTAATGTAACACCTGCAAAGATATTTATGGGAGACACTGGCTCGTTGATGCTAGGCTTCATCTCAGTTGTCCTTAGTTTTAAATTTATAGAACTAAACAAAGTTGGAGGAAATACCCAGGTGTATTACGGTTCAGCTCCTTCAATAGCTGTATCAGTATTAATTGGCCCTATTTTCGATGCAATCAGGGTTTTTACCTTGCGTACGCTCAAAAATGGTTCTCCCTTTGTTGCTGATAGAAACCACGTACACCATAGAATGCTGAATGTTGGATTCTCCCATTTGCAAACAACATTCATTTTAATGGGCTTTAATATTTTAATGATTTATGCAGCTCTTTCCTTAAGATTCTTAGGAAATTTTGTTCTAATCGGAATTTTATTTTTAATCTGCTTAGTCTTTAACAATCTTTTAACCTTTCTTATCCGTTCAAGAAAACGCAAGAAATATAGCCTCATTAATTTTCTTTGGTAGCCTGTAAAGCACGCCTGTTATGATTGAAGCATTTAATGCAGATATAAAAGGTAACAGGGTTTTCTACCTGTCGAAAAGTGCTAAGCAAGGGCTTGCTTCAGTAATATTTATTCACGGTTTTCCATTTAGCAGTACTATGTGGAAAGGGCAATTAGAGGCTCTTCCTCTGCAGTTTAACGGGATTGCTTATGATATTCCAGGCTTTGGTAAAAGTGTAGCGGCTCATAATTTCTTAAGTATAGATTTTTTTGCGCGTAATCTTTTAGGCCTTCTAGATTCTTTGAAGGTGAAGAATCCTATTCTTTGCGGCATTTCAATGGGGGGATATATCGCATTGCGTGCTGCCCAAATTTCACCGAAAGAGATTAAAGGGTTAGTATTGGCCGACACTAACGCAATTGCAGATCCCGATGAAGGAAAGTTAAAACGCTTCGCCACAATTGAGCAAATTCAAAATGGTGGGAAGGCAGAGTTTGCAAACGGGTTTATTAAAAATGTTTTTTGTGAAAAATCGATAGCTTCAGCCCATCCGGCAATTAATCTTATCGAAGAAATTATACTTTCAACTTCTGATACTACTTTATGTGCAGCCCAGTTGGCCCTGGCTTCCAGAACAGATACCTCATCTTTTTTAATTGATATCAATGTGCCTGCACTAATTATCAGAGGGTCGGACGATAAACTCATGACGCCTGCTCAAGCCAGTCAGCTGCACGAAAATATTTCGGGCGCAACTTTCGCGTCAATAGCAGATGCTGGACATCTTCCCAACCTGGAAAATCCTGAACAGTTCAACTCCCACCTTAACGCATTCTTAAACAAACATTTCCTGCCCTGATTGTTTTTTAGGGCAGTGATGGATGAAACTGAATTATTGCTGGACGAAAATAATCTGGTTTATGTAACGGATGCCACGCCCGGGATTACCCGAAAACTTGATAAAGGCGAGTTTAAGTATTACGATAAAAATGACAATCTGATTCAGGACACTAAAACTCTGGAAAGGATTAAAAGACTTGTATTGCCTCCTGCCTGGACAAATGTTTGGATTGCTCCTAAAGCCAATGCCCACCTCCAGGCTACCGGGTTTGACAAAGCGGGAAGAAAACAATACAGATATCATAATGACTGGGCTAAATCACGAAATGAAAGCAAGTTCTACCGTCTGCTTGAGTTTGGTACAAAGTTACCTCTCTTTCGAAAACAGTTGCAGAAAGATCTTAGGCGTAAGGGGCTGAACGACAGGAAAGTGCTGGCTATATCGGTTAGCCTTATGCAAAAAACTCTTATCAGAATTGGGAATGAATCTTATAAGCAATTATATGGTTCATATGGCTTAAGTACATTGCGTAATAAGCATGTTAAAATACAGGGGAGCCAGATACGTTTATCGTTCAAAGGAAAAAAAGGGATCATTCATGATATTAAATTTTCCGACCGAAGCCTCGCAAAACTGGTTAAAAAGTGCAGGGACATACCGGGGCAAGAGCTTTTTCAGTATTATACAGAGGATGGCGAAAGGCATTCTATTGGTTCCGGGCTAATTAATAAATATATTAAGGAAATTTCGTGTTGTGACTTTACTGCCAAAGATTTTCGTACCTGGTACGGAACATTGGAAGCCTTGAGGATTTATTCCCGGTTGGAATATCATGAAACGATAACTGCAAGGAAGAAGATAAGCAATATGGTTTTAGATGAAGTTTCATCCAAACTGGGCAATACAAGGGCTGTGTGCAAAAAATATTATGTATTTCCGGCGCTAACTGAGGCTTACGAAGCAGGAGAGTTGCTACCTTATTTAAAGAAAATGAGAAATATCAGCGGCCAAGCCGAAGGTTTTGGCTTATCTTCCGAGGAAAAGCTGCTTCTTAACTTTTTAAAGAAAGAGCAAAAAAGGAAAAGAAAATAGGAAATGGAATCGGGTTAGAGCCTGAAATAAATCAGTAACAGTTGTTGTACATCGCTAACAACGCTCCACATTTTCGCTTTTAGAATAACGTATGTTTTCATGATGATATTATTATATATTACCATGAAAAAATCCTGCCATCTCTGATCGTTGTTACGAATTGTAAATGAGATCGTGCGATTATGTAAAATGGAGGGTGTTTAAATTGTAATTGCTTGTAAATCAGTTGTTCTTTGTCGATTGGTGTAGCTTTTTTTATACAGAAACATCTCTTTGTTGTGTATATTTTTCCCTATTTGAGGAGCATAAAAATTGCCGCAATAATGGTCATTAGCGTTATAAAATTGCGATAGCTGGCCTCCGAAATTTTCCTTACAATTGAGATCCCAATCATCGCACCGACTATGATTGCCGGTAAGGTAGCTAATGCTAACAAAGCAGTGTTGGCGTTAATGGTGTGCCAGCTAAATACATGGGGTGGCACTTTTAACCAGTTAATAATTAAGAAGAACCAGGCAGTGGTCCCTATGAAAATGTTTTTTGGCAGCCTTACCGCAAGAAAGTAGATCGCCATTACGCTTCCCGCCAGATTGCCAACCATAGAAGTAAAGCCGCCAGCAATGCCTGTGCCCGCGGCAAACCATTTATTATGAGGAATTTCTTCTTTATGGCTGCCTTTTTTTAACCACAGCATGATGAAAACACTAATCACGATCGTACTGGCCATGATCAGGCGGAATGCCTGGTCGTTGATGAATTTGCCAACAATGGTACCTCCTATGATCCCCGCTGTAGCCCAGGGAACGAGGGCTTTCAAGTGTTTGTAAGAGGCATGGCGATGGTAATACCAAACTCCTATAATGTCAGCCAGTAGCAAGATAGGCAGCATAACCCCACTTGATTGTTGCCCTCCAAAAACGATGGCGAGCAAGGGTACTGATAACATTCCTGCTCCATGTATACCAGTTTTAGACATGCCACTTAGCAATCCAACTAAAAGAATTATCAGGATATCGGGAGTAGTAAGGGTATAGGAAAACAGGTTGAAAAGAAATATCACAGGCCTAAATTAAATAAAATAATAGTGTCGTCCGGCTCTGCACCGCCCCCCTGGTTTCAAATAAGAAATCCAGAGTAAGTGTAGAGCCTGGTTTCTTACTTTTAGAATGATAAAAGTCCGGAAATTAAGGCTTTTATATACAAAGTTAGATTTTATAAAAGGCAGGTAATTTTTATCTTTGCCCATGCAAGAAAAAATCATCATTCTTGACTTCGGATCGCAATATACCCAGCTTATTGCCCGGAGAGTAAGAGAACTTAGTGTATACTGCGAGATTCATCCCTTTAACAAGCTTCCCGATTTTGACGACAGCGTTAAAGGAGTTATATTTTCTGGTAGCCCTTATTCAGTAAGGCAGGAGGATGCACCACAAATCGATTTTCAATTATTTCATAACAAGCTGCCGCTTTTAGGCGTTTGTTATGGCGCTCAATACTTAGCGCAAAAGTCTGGTGGTGAGGTAATTCCTTCAACTATCCGTGAGTACGGCAGGGCGAATCTTCATTTTATTAATGAAGCAGATATGCTGATGAAAAATATCCCGAAAGATTCACAGGTGTGGATGTCTCACGGCGATACAATTGCAGATATTCCTTCAGATTTCGAGGTAATTGCAAGCACTGATACGGTTCGCGTAGCCGCATACCATATCACTGGTACTAAAACCTACGGTATTCAATTCCATCCTGAAGTAACACATAGTTCTGACGGAAAGCAGCTTTTGGAAAACTTTTTGGTTGATATTTGTGAATGTTCTCAAGATTGGACGGCTGATTCTTTTGTAGAAACCACAATTGCCGGATTAAAAGAAAAGCTAGGTGATGATAAAGTAGTTTTAGGTTTGTCTGGCGGTGTGGACTCGTCAGTAGCTGCCATTTTATTGCATAAAGCTATCGGGAAAAACCTTCACTGTATTTTTGTAGATAACGGTTTATTGCGTAAGGACGAGTTTGAGCAGGTGCTTGATTCTTATAAACACATGGGCCTAAACGTTCGTGGTATTGATGCAAAGGACCGCTTTATTGGCCAGTTGACAGGTATTAAAGACCCTGAGCAAAAACGTAAAATCATCGGGCGCGTATTTATTGAGGTGTTTGATGATGCTGCACATGAGGTTAAAGACGTTAAATGGCTTGGGCAGGGAACCATTTATCCAGATGTTATTGAATCCATTTCGGTTAAAGGGCCATCGGCTACAATAAAGTCACACCATAATGTTGGTGGCTTGCCAGACTTTATGAAGCTTACGGTTGTTGAGCCCCTAAATACCTTATTTAAGGATGAGGTTCGCCGTGTGGGTAAAGCTTTAGGCATTGATGATATCATTTTACAGCGGCACCCATTCCCGGGCCCTGGTTTGGCAATTCGTATTCTTGATGAAATCACTCCTGAAAAAGTGGCTATCCTGCAGGAAGCCGATGCTATTTATATCGGCAACCTCAAATCTTCAGGCTGGTATGATAAAGTTTGGCAAGCTGGGGCTATTTTCCTTCCGGTGCAATCTGTTGGAGTAATGGGTGATGAGCGTACTTACGAGAATGTAATTTGCTTACGTGCTGTGGGCTCTGTGGACGGTATGACTGCAGATTGGAGCCATTTACCGTACGAGTTGCTTGCTAAAATTTCTAATGAAATAATTAACAACGTTAAAGGTATAAACCGCGTTGTTTACGATATAAGCTCAAAACCTCCGGCTACAATAGAGTGGGAGTAAGAGCCCCCCGGCCCCCTGAAGGAGGAGTTGTTGGCGTTTTAGAATGCGAAGATTAAGATTAATAATTTGGGATTTAAGCTAACAAACTATATAGGAAAAGTCCCTTTAGGGATTTAGGGCATATGCGGTACGAAAATCAACTTAAAACATTTCTGCGGATATTAGACGAATATCCGCAGGATGTTCCTTTAACAAAATTCCTCCCGGTATTTTTCAGGGCAAATAAGCAAATGGGCT
>CBIHNR010000026.1:0-40471 GCA_966211215.1 uncultured Pedobacter sp. | reverse complement strand
CAAATACTACCTCCGATTGGGAGATCCTCACGGCATCCATCCGCTCCTCCTTTGCCTCGATGCCTCAGGATGACGATGGAATTCAGCGCGATTGCCCCTGAAACAAACTTTATGTCATAGGTAGTGAGGGATTTTTTTCAAACACAGAATGCGGAAATGACAGTACTGGGAGCGCTTGGTGTCAGCCTGAGTTCCGTCGAAGGCTAGTGCTTTCGAACGGAATTTCGGGGCTGATAGCTTAGGCTTCGAGGGCCTCAGCCTGACAAAGCGCCTTAACAAGTTTCCGCGTAAGTGATTGATATCAATGGTAAAATAAATCCAAAGATTATTTCGCGAATGGAATACTTAAATCGTGAAAGCTTAAAAACTGCAGTTGGACTTTAGCTACTAAGTTCGCCAGCTGGTAAGGAACCATTTTGATCCGGAAGTTCGCTATGAAAAAATCCCTGCAAGTTTTATTTTGCAGGGATTTTTTTCATAGGTAGTTGTGGTATTAAAACTTGTACCTCAGTTCTGTTAAGAAATAACGGCTTTTTTGCGGCATACCAGTAGCGTTCCAATACTGCTCGTCATTGATGTTGTTAGCTTTGAAGGTGATTCTATATTTCGATTTGTCATAGAATACAGCGGCGTTAATCAGTGTATAAGACGGAAGTTTAAATAGGTTAGTACTTTCGAACCAGGAATCACTTACATAATTCCCTCCAGCACCGAATCCCAATCCTTTTACTTTACCTTTAGAAATCGCATAGCTCATCCACAAATTAGCTACGTGTTCAGGGCTTGCAGTTAGATACTTGCCAGTTAATGGAACCGTTACAGCTGGAGAAGTATTACTCTTAGGAACTGTGGTAACGAATCCGGCTTTGGTGTATTTGTTTTCATTGTAAGCGTATCCTGCAACAACGTTTAAGCCAGTAAATAGATTTGCAGTTAGGTCCAGTTCTGCTCCCTTGCTTCTTTGTGTTCCGTCCTGGATGGTGATTAATTCGGTTTTACCGTTAGCCGTTTCGTTTTCTCTACGTATCGAATTGGTGACTTTAATGTCATAATAGCTTGCCGAGCCGCTGATTTTATCCTTCAGTAATGAGAATTTGATTCCTCCTTCTAATTGATCGCCATATTGTGGTTTTAATACACTTGCCGAAGCTCCCACTTGCTGTATTGCCGGGACAGGAAAGTTAAAGCCGTTCATGTAATTGGCAAAGATTGAAAGTTTGTCCAGGATAGGCTGGTATACAATTCCCAATTTTGGTGATAGGGCAGTTTGGTCAAAGCCGCCACTATATGTGCCGGTTTTTAAGTTGTAATCTCCGTCGGTTTTATAGTATTCTGCTCTTAAACTTAACATGGCGGTAATAGCTGGGCTTATGTTAAACACATCACTTACGTAGGCGGAGTAGTTATTTCCAGTAGATTTTGATGCAGTCCAGGTTGCTTTGGAAGACTTTACGTCTAACTGTGAGATACTCAACTCTGGTATTGATTTTCTAATGTTAACAACATCGTATACAACACCGGCAGCGCGATTAAGAGCAATGTAGTTTCTGTTAAAATCTAATCCAGCCACAATCCGGTTTCTGAAATGTCCGATATTAAAATCACCGATAAAATTTTGCTGAATCTGGAAGTTTCCAAAGGTTTCGGGAGTTTGGTCTCGGAAGTTACGAGTAATAGTAGAGTCTGTTGCTATTGTGAAAGTTCCCCAAAGCAGGCGCTCATAAAATCCTTGAGAAGCAAGTAGTTTCGTTTCCGATTTCCATTTATTGGATATCTGGTATTCTACTTCAGCTCCAATATTATCTACGCCAACTTCGGAATCAGCATCATTATCTCCTAAAGCTTGTTTGTAAGCCCATGGAAGGTCTCTAAAGTTTCTGAAACTTAGTGCATTAACATTCACTGGAACTGAGAATGAGGTAGTAGTATATTTATTCTTAGTAATCTCAACATCCACTAAAAAGCTCAGCTTTTTATTAACCTGCATCCATAAAGTTGGTGCGAATACAAAGTTTTTTGAAAAACCTTCAGTTTGGAAAGAATTTTCGCTTTGCCATGCCGTGTTTACACGGAAAAGCAGCGTTTTATCAGAGTTCAGCACAGCGTTTACATCTGCCGCAGTGCGCATAAAATCGAAGCTTCCGCCACTTAGGCTCACTTCCATTAAATTGTAGTTTAAAGGCCTTTTGGTAACATAGTTAAATGCTCCACCGAAGGTGCTACCACGGCCGGTTCCAAATAAAGTTCCTGAGGGGCCTTTCATTACTTCAAGCCTTTCAAGTACGGCAGGGTTCATCGGGTAGATTGCGCTGGTTGTTAATCCATTACGCATACCATTTGTGTTAGAAAATCCACGTTGGCTAATTCCTTGCGAACCACCTGCGGAGAAGTTTGGCACAGCGCCAGGAATGTTAAGGTAAAGCTCGCTGCGGTCTACTACTAATTGCTGCACCATTAATGCATTGCTCACAGTGTTATAAACCTGCGCGTTTTCAAGGTTTTTCAAGGGCATACGAGCGGCAGATTCTGTCTCGCGTTGTACCAGCTTTTTTGATTTTGCTGCGCTAATAACAATCTCGTTTAATTGTTGGCTGCTTTCTTTTAATGTAAAATCAGCTGTTGATGTTTGGCCGCTAACTACCGTAAGTTGCTGACTTTTACTTTCAAGCCCCGCGAATGAAGCAGTAATAGTATAAGTTCCCGGAGTAATATTTTTGAAGGCGAACGTTCCGTTATCATTAACAGACGTCTTTTTTGAACCTTTAATGCTAATTAAAGCTCCCGCAACTGCACTGCCATCACTTGTTTTTACGGTTCCATTAATGCTTCCGGCCTGGCCGGATTGGGCTAAAGCAGGGTGGCAAAAGGTTGTGATACAGAGTAGTAAAAGAATAGCGTTAGTGAGAAATCTCATGATGATACTGTTTTTTCAGAATTGTAAGGGTGATTCGAATTGATTTTATTGGGTGATTTATTTTTCTTCTTTTTTCCCAGCCCGGATTAAGAAGCTGGTGATGGAAGTTTCGGACTTTCCTGCAGGTTAACAAAAAATCTTTCTTTATTAACGGCTTCTCTAATATCGTTTGCAAAACATAGATGCAGCCTGTTACGCCAAGAATGAATACCACAAAGCCCCAGATTAAGCCCAGCCAAAGATTTATGGTACGAATGATGTTCCGTGCTTGCATTTTTGCCGGCGCAAAGATATACTATTTAGATTAAGTATAAATAAAGTCGCTGCGATTGTTTTTGAATTTTGCTTTTTTGTTTTTTATTCTACTGATAGTCAATTAATTATTCTGCTGTTTTTCTTGCCCGAAAGCATAGGTTTTCTTTCTAATTGCATAATAGTCCACAGAAATAGGGTAAAAGATGCCCAGGCAAGGTCGACTCCGCCTACTGGCTAGATATGAATTTTCAATGATAACATATCGCTTAAGTGCCATCCATTTAAGTGCAGGCCGGTTCCGCTAACAGCAGGTGGTGAAGTTGGTTATCAGGCAGCCGTGAACCTGATATATGTTCATAAGTGTAAAGGTGCCGTCAGCTTTAACTGGAGGCACTTTTCCGAAAACCTCACAATTCATTCACAAAATCTGCTTTTTCCCCAGCAGAGTATAATTTTATTTTTTTATTGTCATTTATACAATTATAATTGTAAAACTAAATCCGTATAAACTAACAAATAATCTTACTGCTTGATATTAAATACTTTATGGTGAGTTTCAAGCGAAAAATGTTTTATAAGCCATTGTACGGTAAACCATAAAACCATAGTTATTATATATACCAAACACTTTAGATGACAACATTTAGAAATGCTTCCAAGATGAAGAAGGGTTGCCTAAGCCTGGGCTTAGCTTTGAGCGTAGCAATGGGCGTAAGCGGGCAACAAGCCCCAAAGGCACTACCCAAAAAGCAATTACACGCAGCAAACGAAAAATTTAATGCTTACCTGTTTGCCTATTTTACAGGCAATGAAAAAAATGCTGAGGAGATCCGATTTGCAATAAGCAATGACAGATATAGTTTCAGGGCTTTAAATGGCAATAACCCTATTCTTCGGAGTTCAGAGATCAGTTCTTCCGGGGGCGTTCGTGATCCTCATATTTTAAGAGCTGAGGATGGCAAAACATTCTATATGGTGGCCACTGATATGGTTGCTGCTAAAGGCTGGGATTCGAACAGGGCGATGGTGCTGATGAAATCTACAGACCTCATCAACTGGACATCAAGTGTGGTAAACATTCAGAATAAATATCCCGGTAATGAGGACCTTAAGCGTGTGTGGGCGCCGCAGACTATCTATGATGCTAAGGCCGGAAAATACATGGTTTATTTTTCCCTTCAGCATGGTAAAGATCCTGACAAAATTTACTATGCCTATGCTAACGCAGATTTTACCGACTTAGAAGGCGAGCCTAAGCAATTGTATTTCCCTGAAGATAAGGGCGCTTGCATTGACGGCGACATTGTTTTTAAGGATGGAAAATACTATTTGTTCCATAAAACTGAAGGCGGAAAGCCAGGGATAAAAATTGCAGTATCCGACAAGTTAACCGGAGGTTATAAGTTAGAGTCTGATTATGTACAGCAAACGAAAGATCCTGTTGAAGGTGCTGGCGTGTTTAAGTTAAACAGTGGCGATGGCTATATTTTAATGTATGATGTGTACATGCATGGCAAGTATCAGTTCACTAAAACAACCGACCTTAAAAACTTTAAAGTAATAGACAAGGACGTAACAATGAACTTCCATCCGCGCCATGGAACGGTTATGCCTATTACTGCTAAAGAAGCCCAGGCATTGGTAAGCAAGTGGCTTCCGGCAAGTGAGGTAATTCTTTCGGTTAAAGCTAAAGGCTTGAAATCCATGAACGTTGCTTTAGATAGCGCAACAAATACAGTGGTTCTTCCGGTAAGGCCAGGCACCAATTTAAAAGATTTTAAGCCTGAGTTCGGCGTATTCCCTGGAGTTAAAGTAACTGCAAAATCCCCGGTAAACTTCGCGGCTGGTGCAGTAAAATATGCCGTTGAAATCCCTGGAAAAGCTCCGATTTTCTACCAATTGATTACAAAGGAATACCATAATGCAGCTCTTGAGGGATTCTATGCCGATCCTGATATTTTATATTCAGAAAAAACCGGGAAATTTTATATCTACCCTACCAGCGATGGTTTTACTGGTTGGAGTGGTACCTACTTTAAAACCTTCTCATCTTCTGATTTGGTTAACTGGAAAGATGAAGGCGTAATCCTTGACCTGCCGAAGGATGTGAGCTGGGCTAAAAAGAATGCCTGGGCTCCATGCATTATCGAAAAGAAAATTGATGGCAAATACAAATACTTCTATTATTTCACTGCCGGCCAAAAAATTGGTGTTGCTGTAGCCGATAATCCTACCGGCCCGTTTGTGGATTCGGGTAAACCTTTGATTGATAAGCATCCTGAAGGCATTGCCCGCGGCCAGGAAATAGACCCGGATGTTTTTGAAGACCCTAAAACTGGCAAAACGTATTTGTATTGGGGAAATGGTTACATGGCAGGAGCGGAGCTGAGCGATGATATGTTGTCTTTGAAGCCTGGGACTACAAAAGTTTTAAATCCTGATGCCACTTTTCGGGAAGGTACTCATGTGTTTTACCGCAACGGAAAATACTACTTTACCTGGTCTGAAAATGATACACGGGACCCGAATTACAGGGTTCGTTATGGGATAGCAGACGGGCCTTTAGGCAATATAGAAATCCCGGCGGGCAATAACATGGTAATTGCTAAAGATGAAAAAGCAGGAATTTACGGCACAGGGCACCACACTACGCTGCAAATACCTGGTAAAGATGAGTGGTATATTATTTATCATCGTTTTAATTATCCGAATGGAATTAAAATGGGAAGGGCTGCAGGATACAACCGCGAGGTTGCTATTGACAAAATGGAATTCAACGCAGATGGAAGCATTAAACAGGTAAGGCCAACGCATGAAGGCATTCAACCTGTAAAGCTTAAATAATTGGGCTTTTTACTTTTTTCGGAACCAGTGTTTGCCGGCACCTTTTTTTGTAGGGAGCCTGTATGGAAACGAAAGTGGCAAATAAAGTAATTGAAACATGTATCTATTAGTAAAAATCAGCCAGCTGTTTCCAGCTGGCTGATTGCTTCTGCAGGTAGATAAAAGATTATTGCTATTTGTAAGAAAGTTTTAACAGCGAAACTCCCTGCCTTGGCAATTCAATATTTAGCTCGGTGCTGCCATTTTTAACCACAAGTTTTGAAGGTTGTTCCAATAAAGCTAGTTGCCCGGCTTTTTCAAGCTCCGCAATTTGTGCTGCGGTAGGGGTTTGAGGCGAGCCCATCTTTTTCCAAACCTCATAAGAATTGCTGTGCTCGTTGTCTATGCGGTAATGGCTAAGTGTTAATTCTTTAGAAGGTAATCCTTTTAGCTTAACCAAAACCTTCTCTGGCTGCCCCTGCTCATCGGCATCGTGGTAATTCCAAACCATAACAGCTGCTGATTTCTTATCCTTTGAAGCCAGGGCTCCAATATCTGTTTGGGCACCTCGTATGCTTGAGTCCAGGATACTTTTTAAAGAATACATTCTGTTAGCATCTACTTTAACCAGGTTACCACCCATCATGCCATACATTCTAAAAACATTTAA
This sequence comes from uncultured Pedobacter sp., assembly GCA_966211215.1. GTDB lineage: Bacteria > Bacteroidota > Bacteroidia > Sphingobacteriales > Sphingobacteriaceae > Desertivirga. The sequence goes on along the minus strand of CBIHNR010000026.1, from coordinate 33,809 downwards.
AACCGGTTTATCAACACCATTGGTAGCTAAATCTCTGAAGCCATAAAACCAGGGTTGATTTTCGAACTCAAAAGCCCAGGTAACAGCGCCAATCAGGTTGGCATTCAGTAATCGCGCCAGTTCATATTTACGTGCAAAAGATGCGGCCGTGTAACTAGAATACATGGTACCGTTGCGATAGGCGTTTTGAGGATCGGTAGCCATGCCGCAGGCAGCGCAGCCTTCCGGGTCAGATTCACCAATAACTATCGGTATGTTCTTAAGTTGTGGGTATGCGGTAATTACCTTAAAATTATCCTGAATATTGCGCAGTTGGCTACGGATGCCCATAACCACGCGGCCCTTTTCCAGCTTCGGCGTGCCTTTGGCATGAAATAGCAAAATATCAAGTGGTGAGCCAATTTTCCCAGTAACATAATTCGTTTCAAACAGGCAATGTTTAATAAAAGCATCCTGAAATTTCATACCACCTCCGGTAACGTCGGTGCCGCCAATTCTTGCAGTAGGTAAGGCCCTCTTTACAGCATCGGCCGAATAATCGTAAAGTTTAAAAAATTCTTGTCTGGTGCCCTTCCAGTAGTAATCAGGCTCGTTCCAAAGCTCCCAGTACCAGCTTTCAACTTCTTTTTTTCCATAACGTTCAATGCTATGCTTCACCCATTGGTAAACAAGCTCAGCCCATTTATTATAGTCCTTAGGCGGATAAGCCCAGCCGGTAAAAATCTTGCCATAAGGATCGCCGGGCTTCCAATTGTGCTTATAAGGCTGCGGATGAGTGGAAAGCGCCTCGGGCATAAAGCCAATTTGGGCCAGGGGTTTCATCCCTCTTTTAACATAGGTATCAAAAATGCTGTCGATAATTGTCCAGTTATAAATAGGATTTCCATTAGCATCCTCAGTATATGCATTAGTAGATCCCCACTTCAGCGCAGGGGTACCATCGCCGGTTACCAATAGGCTGTGAGCCCTCACAAATACAGGCACAGGGCTGGCTGCGGCAATTTCAGATAAAAGCTTTTTGCCATCCTTCATATAGGTGTAGTTAGGCTCGTCATATCCAAACCATGCCCAAATGGGTTTCATAGGTTCGATAGTTTGATTGAAGTCTACCGAAATGGTGGCTGGCTCTCCTGACTGGGCGTAAGCCACATTGGTTAGGAAAAGAGTTGCCAGCGAAATTTTGGCTAAGATCTTTTTAAGCATGTGTTTGTTGCTTTAGGTTTAATTTATTGAGTTATAATCTGCAGGACACTTTAAGTGGTTTGCTCAACAAATATAGAAAAATTCAACAATGTTGAATAATAATAAACAGTGGTGTTTATTATCAGTAGTTTTCCATTTTTTTTCAAACTCAGAAGGCGGAGATGACATTTGGAGTGTAGTTATGCTAGCCCGTTTGTCATTCCGACGATAGGAGGACCTCGAAGAAGCATTTGGGTCTTAAAAATAAATTAACATCCAAATAATCCTAACAAGCTTGCAATAAGGCGCTTTAAGATTTATTAAGAAGTTTAATTTGTCTTTAACGGCCTTAATGCTACTTCGTGGTCTCCTTCGTCGAGAAGACAAAACGCTTAGCATCGCGCCCATAAAATTTATGTCATAGGTATTTTAGGTAAATTAATTATGCCTTGTAATAGCTTGTCCAGTTATTCGTACCAAGGCTAAAAGCTTCTTTTTCGGTTTCTGTTTTTAATAGAGCGGCTTGAACACTGAGCGCTTTAAGTGCGTAACCGAGCATTAACCTGCTGTCTCTTGACATATTTTGGGTGTGTATACGATAAATGGCGATTTTCTTGGTATGGCTATAAACCGGAAAATAACGGGCAATTCGCAGGTTCAGGTCATAATCTTCGCAGGCTTTAAACTCTGGGTCGAAGCTAAAAGCGAAGAAAAGCTCGCGGCGATACATAACTGTGGCTTCCATGCCAATGTAATTTCCCTGGAGCAGCGCTTCGTAACAATCGTCCATTTTTTGTAAAGCCTGTGGCGATGGCAAAGGATTTCCGTCATCATCTGTTTTTTCGTGGGCGCCTGACACATAAACTATATTTTTAAAATATGAAAAGTAGAAAATGTTAGTTTCTATGGCATTTTCTAACAGCATGTCGTCTGCATCTAAAAACACCAGGAACCTGCCAGTTGCCACTTTCACCCCAGAATTTCGGGCGGCAGAGAGCCCCACCCGCTCTTCCCGTTTATACTTTACAGTAGGATATCTGCGGCATACTTCGGCAGTATCGTCATCAGAACCATCATCTACCACAATAATTTCTACATGTTTATATGTCTGCGCTAAAACACTTTCTATTGCCGCCGATAGATAATGCGCATGATTGTAGCAAGGAATGATAACGGAAACCCGGGTATCTGGTTTAATATCAGCATCCTCCGTTAAGCCGCGGTACTTTCTTTGATATCCGTTAGTATTTTTATGCGCCCGGTAAAACTTCCAACCAGAAATACACCCTCGCATTTCTGTAAGTATTGTACTGAGGTTATGGCTTTGCAGCTTAATCAGGCTTCGATAAATTCTTTGAAAGTAATATTGCGGCAGGCTTCGATAAAGCCGGCGCAAGTTGCCTTTGTGTTTGTATTTTTCGTATTGGACCAATAGTGAACTTACATTACCCCTCATGTAGTGAAACAGCTGGTTGGTAAGCTCCTCCTGAGTTTCTCTGTGCTGGTGATACACGAAAAGGTGCGGATAATAATTACAGTTCCAGCCTTCGGCCAGAATTCTGTACCACATTTCCGAATCGCCACTACAGCCAGATGCCCCCACATCAAGCCTTTCGTCAAAAAAGCCCGCAATTTCAAAAACTTCTTTTCTAAAAGCCATATTTGCGCCCGCACCAATATCCCAAACCGGAACACCATAAGGCTTATGGGCGTTAAAATATTCATGATCGAATACAACAGGCACGTAGCCTTTGTTGAAGCCCCAGTCTTTTTCGAAAATATATTGGGCCTTTGTTTGCAGGCTAAGGGGAACAACGAGTCCCGTAACTGCCATGGTAAGCGGATGATTAAAGCAGGTTTTAATGTTTTTTACCCAATCTGCATCAACCACCACATCATCATCGGTATAAGCAACGATAGCGTGCGAGGCATTTTTTGCGCCGGTATTCCTCGCTATGTCCAAGCCCTTCCTGGCTTCGCAAACATATTTTACTCCCTGAAATTTTTTAACAGCTTGTTCGGTTAAATCGTTATCAGGGGCATTGTCAACGATGATCAGCTCGAAATCTCTGTCAGATGAGGCCATCAATGACTTGATGCAGGCTTCTATTGCTTGCGGCCGGTTTCGGGTGCAAATCACCACCGAAATGCTTTGGGTGGAACTTTCCAGAGGTACTTTTACAATTGAGTTTAGTAGATTTCCCTGGCTAGCTTTGTCAGCTTGTTCAAAAGCCTGCTCAAAATCTGAATAGCTTACAGAACTGTTTTGGGAGATATAAAATTGGATGGCTTTGCTTACAGCCTTTAATGCAAGACCGTTTAAATCAGTCTTGCTATGCTTTTGGAATTCGTAATAGATGTGGCCCAGAGGCACTTTTTTCCACCATAAAACAATGTAATAATTTTGCTTTAAGGGGACAAAATCCTCTAGCTGAGTAAATTGCAGGTGTTCAATTTCATATGGGTAGAAGTCGGACATATATTATAAAATTTGTTTCTGATTTAAATCTACGGCGAAATTGGGCCGAACATAGCCCATCCATTTGCCGTACCAATTGTCAAGTTTAGCAGCGTCTTCAACTTCAAAGGAGAGGCAGATGTCAAACTCATATAGCAAGGTGTTGTCGCTCCGAACAAAAGCCATCGAAATATAATACGAACCGTCGTTTAAAAAATTTGCCGGGATGGTGCATTGGCCCGTAGCAATGCCCTGCCTTATTTTGGTAAATGCCGAACGGGTGTCGAAAACACATTCGCCGGCAAAAGAGAATACTAGTATACTCACCGCCATGTCAACCTCCGGTAGCCCGGTGTACCAGAATTCGAACTGTATGGTAAGTGCTGTATCTGTCCTTATTTTTTTCCGCCCGTTGCCGTAGTCGGGAATGATCTCGGCTCTTTTAATTCGAATGATATTATTGCCGGGTGCATCCTGTATATCATCATACTCCTTGAAAAGGTATTCAACCTTCTCTTTTTTCAAATAGTTAAAAATTACCTTATCAGGATTTCCCAGATCGCTTATTCTGCCTTTATCCAGGTAAAGTGCTTTATTGCATAAGTTTCTTATGGTTTGCATGTTATGGCTTACAAAGAGCACTGTTTTTCCCTCCGTTTTGGCAATTTCCTTCATTTTGGCAAGGCATTTCATCTGAAACTCTGAATCGCCTACGGCAAGCACTTCATCAATCATCATAATATCGGCTTCCATATGGGCTGCAACCGAAAAAGCGAGGCGCACATACATTCCGCTTGAATAGCGCTTTACCGGCGTATCCAGAAACTTTTCAATGCCCGAAAAATCAACAATCTTGTCAAAACGCTGATCTATTTGGCGGGTGTTTAAACCTAAAATCTGCCCATTCAAATAGATGTTTTCCCTTCCGGTTAGTTCTGCATGGAACCCTGTCCCCACCTCAAGCAAACTGGCAATTCTGCCTCTGCCTTTTATATTGCCGGTAGTGGGTATGCATATCCTCGACAGGATTTTCAGAAGGGTTGATTTGCCGGAACCGTTTTTTCCTACAAAGCCTAATACATCTCCTTCGCAAACGTCAAGGTTAATATCTTTTAGTGCCCAAATGTCGGTGGGGTAATCCACAGCTTCTGGCACTTGTTGTTTATTGCTGCCTTTAAAGAAGCTATTTTTTCTGAAAAAGTCGTAGATATCCTGTTTCAGAGTGGTAGAGCCTACTCTGCCCAGGCGGTAATGTTTAGATATATTTTCAGCTTTAAGGATCAGTTTTCCCATAGTTTAATGTTAGATAATGTCCATAACTTTCACTTCCCGGCGTTTGAAAAGGAACAGCCCGATTATAAAAATGACAAACACTTCAATGCTGGCAATTTTTAGGTAGTAAAAAGTTTCCGGGCCGTTGGTGAGAAATGCTGAACGAAAAGTCTCAATAATTGGCGTAAGCGGGTTAAGCCAGAAAATAGCCCTGTATTCTTCGGGTACAATGCTGCTTGAATAAACTACTGGCGTAGCAAACATAAAAAGCCGTAAAAGAAACTGTATAAAAGTTTCCAGGTCACGGTATTTAGCAACAAAAACACTGGCAATTAAGCCTGTGCCCAGCGCGAAGCCTGCGGTTAAGATCACCAGGTATGGCAAAAGAAGTAAAATTGGTGCGGGGTCTACATTATGGTACCTGATATAATAGTAAAGATAGATCACCAGAAAAAGCAAACACTGTATAGAGAGCCGTATGGCTTGTGTAATGGTATTACTTAAAGGCACTACTAACCGGGGGAAGTATACTTTGCTGAATATATGTGCATTGGCAATGAACGTGAACATGGTTCCGCTAAGGCAATCGGAAAAAAAAGCCCAGATAATGCTTCCCGGAAGGTAAAATAAAAGAGGCGGAATGTCACTTCCTGTCCTGATTTTGGCGAACTTATCAAATATGATAATATATACAAGCGTAGTTAGCAGCGGCTGTAGAAAGATCCAAAAGGGGCCAATTAAAGTTTGATAATAGCTGGCAAGCAGATCGCGCCGTACCAGGCGTAAAATAAGGCCACGGTTGTAATAGATTTCCCGAAGCCCCAAGCTAAAGATGCTTGGTTTAGATTTAATTTCCCATTTCCACCAGCGGAGGTTTTCGTCGTATAGATTCTGCATTCGGCCTAGTTTGGTATCTAAAATGCTAATAAAAAATTACACTTTCTAACAATGATCGCTAAGGCAGCAAAATCAAATCTGGAATATTTATTTAAATAGAACTTTTTGTAAGTGTTCAAATAATGATTTAACTTATGCGGAAATGGACGGTGGTATTGAATAAGCTGGTTCCTAAAGAACTGAATATTAGTTAATAATTATTTCTATAGGATTTCTGCAAAAAAAGCGGGGTTTTTGATACCGAAAAGAATTTTAAAGAGATAAAATGATTTCTGAACAAATTAAAATATAATTAGTTAATTGGCTAATAAATAGAATGTCGTGATGCTCCTCTAAACCTCGCAAAATGATGAATATCGTGCGTACACCTCAAACACCTCCACAAATACAGCCCATTACCGATGGAGGACAGAGGCCTCTATGGTCTGTGATGATCCCTACCTATAACTGTATTGAATATTTAGAAAGGACCTTAAAGAGCGTGCTTCAGCAGGCTTTGCCTTCAGATTTAATGCAGATAGAAGTTGTAGATGATTACAGTACCGACGGCGATGTCGAGAAGTTAGTTCAAGAGCTTAGCGCCGGAAGGGTTAGCTTTTACCGGCAGCCCGAAAATAGGGGTAGCTTAAGAAATTTTGAGACTTGCATTAACCGGGCCAGGGGTGAGCGTATACATATACTGCATGGCGATGACTTTATTTTACCGGGTTTTTATAAAGAGATTGACAGCCTGTTTAATGAAAATCCGCAAATCGGTGCTGCTTTCACCGGATTTAAATATGTTACCGAACATGATATGGATTTATGGCCGGGCAAAAAACTTAGCGCTAAGAAGGGTGTGCTGGATAACATCTTTGAAATATTAGCACAAGGCCAGGTAATTCAGCCTCCATCTATTGTGGTAAAAAGAAGTGTATATGAAGATTTAGGCAGTTTTTATGCTGTACACTATGGCGAAGACTGGAATATGTGGATGAGGATTGCAGCAAAATACCCAATGGCTTACTCTCCTGAGCTTTTATCGCGCTACCGTTTGCACAACAATAATATTACCACGCGTTCACTTGTCAGCGGAAAGAATATCACTGATACACTTCAAGTTATAGACCTTATTCAAGAGATGATCCCGGCCGATAGACGGAGTGCCCTGCGTAAAAAGGCCATTCGCTCTTATTCGCATTATTTTGCCAAAATATCTGATAGCCTGCACAATTTCAATTCCGATGCGGCCCTTCTGCAAGTTAAGGAGGCAATAAAAATGGATGTGAATATTTATACCGTTTATCATTACGCCAAAATTCTTTTTAAAAGGGCAATTAAATATAAAATGGCTTAGCTTTTTACATTATACGCGTTGTGCGACTGTTATTTCTCAACAGCAACATGATAAATAGGGTCTTCCAGGATATTAACATCGATAACTCCTTCTGCGTTCTTGAGTAGCTGGCGGCAATCTGGGCTCAAGTGTTTTAGATGCAGTTTCTTGCCTGCATAGCGATAACGTTCAGTAAGTTTGTTCAGCGCCTCAATGCCCGACATATCTGCCACACGGCTATCTTTAAAATCAATAATAACAATTTCGGGGTCGTCACCAACATCAAATTTCTCATTAAACGCACTTACCGAGCCAAAGAAAAGAGGCCCATATATTTCGTAATGTTTGATACCTGCTTCATCGATATATTTTTTTGCTCTTATGCGGATTGCGCTATCCCAGGCAAAAACAAGGGCAGAAATGATTACCCCAATTAGTACCGCAAGAGCAAGGTTATGAAGCCAAACTGTAATAAGCGCAACAAGAATTCCAACGAAAATATCCTGCCTGGGCATTTTGTTTATAATTCTCAAACTCATCCACTCAAATGTGCCTATTGCAACCATAATCATAACTCCGGTTAAGGCAGCCATCGGTACCCGCTCAATTATTGGAGCACCAAAGAATATAATTAATAAAATGGTTAAAGATGCGATGATGCCAGATAGCCGGGACCTTGCGCCAGATGAAAGGTTCACTAAAGTCTGCGCAATCATAGGGCAGCCACCCATACCAAAGAAAAAGCCGTTAAGGATATTTGCACTTCCCTGAGCCAAACATTCGCGATTGCTGTTTCCACGTGTGGCAGTTATTTCATCAACAAGATTTAAGGTTAATAGCCCTTCGGTTAATCCAACTCCTGCCATTACCAAAGCATAAGGGAAAATCAGTTTTAAAGTTTCAAGCGTAAAGGGAATTTCGGGGATGTGAAAAGGAGGGAAGCCGCCGCTAACCGAAGCAATATCTTTTACTGTTTTGGTATCGATGTTAAAGCCTAAAACCAGCAGAAAGATCACAATAATGGCTGCCAACGAAGGCGGAATAGCCTTAGAGATTTTAGGAAAGAGAATAACAATGGCAATAGTTAAGGCAACCAAGCCAGACATAATAAGCAGAGGAGTGCCTGTTAGCCAGGTTGTTTGTCCGTTAATTACGGTTTTAAATTGCTCAACTTGTGCCATGAAAATAATGATGGCCAATCCATTAACAAAACCAAACATAACTGGCCGTGGCACCAGCCGAATAAACTTTCCTAGCTTAAAAATCCCTACAAAGATCTGTATCAGTCCCGCCAGCGCCACCGTTGCAAAAACATATTCCAATCCATGCGATTTCATTAAGGCCATTAATACCACCGCAGTAGCTCCGGCACCACCAGATATCAGTCCGGGTCGCCCACCAAAAACCGCAGTTATCAAGCCCATAATAAAGGCAGCATATAAGCCCACTAAGGGAGGAAAACCGGCCAGAATTGCGAAAGAAAGCGATTCGGGCATCATTGTCATGGCTACGGTTAATCCGGCTAAAATTTCAGTTTTATAATCAAGCTTTTGTGAAAAGTCGAAGAGGCGTAAATAAGGCTTCATTTTTTGAATGTGCGTTTGAACAATGGAACACAGCGAAATTCTTTACCAGAATAGCTAAAGAAAAGAATAGGGTTAAAACTCAGGGAAGAGTAACATGCCTATTCCAACGTGTGTTATTCATCGGCCGCAAAGGTAGCAAAACTATTTTTGCTTCTAATGTAGACAACAGGTGAGTAGTAGACTCTGAAGCCAACGGCAATAGAAACCTTGTAACTAGTTACAATTAGGCGTTTTGTCATCTCGACGAAAGGAGAGATCTTAAAGCAATATGCATAATAGAGACAAACGGGCTAGCCTGCATATCGTCAGATGCCATCACTATATTTTTCTTCTTCAAGTTGGCTCATTTGAAAAGGCAAACGGGCTAGCCTGCATATCACCAATTTTCAATTAATACCCTCCGTTTTGAACCAGGTTGGCATTCAACATAAGTTCTTGCATAGGAATAGGCAAAAGTTTATAGTGGGGCTTGTAATTGCTTCCCAAAACTTCAGCAGCTTTATTCCATCTGATAAGGCAAGCCATGCGGTTACCTTCGCGATACATCTCAAGTTTCCAGATGTCCTGTAATGTCTTGGTTGTATTTACAAGATTGGCCGGTTGCACTAAGCTATATAAGCGCCGGTAAGCCAAAATATCAAGTAGTGCATGGGCTTCGGTATATCTACCAAGAGCTATTAATGCCTCCGCTTTAATTAAGTAAATTTCCGCTAGCCTTAAAAATGGACGATACTTGCCACGAGCCAGCATGGAAGCAAAGTAAGTATCTTCAGGTACAGAATTGCTGGCCGACCAGATGTTTTCAAGGTCATTTATATCCTCAAGAACAGCATCGGCATTATTTGAGAATTTGAAGGCATTATTGGTGATGATAATCGATGCAAGGCTTTCAGCCAATGGATAATCCTTTTGTAAAAGCGCAATTTTTGCCCTCAATCCAATACACGCAAATTTGTTCATGCGTTTGCGTCCAAAAGGCTCAGCCCATTCATCCGGTAACTCTGCCTGTGCCTCAACCAGATCTTTTTTAGCTTGAGCATACAAGGCTGTTTGGGTACTATTATAAATCGGAGCGTTTACATTGTGGGACTCTGTTACCAAAGGCGAAGTCCCGAATAAGCCAGCCAATTGCATATACACATATCCTCTGCAAGCTTTAAACGAAGCCAGTGACTGTTTTTCAGCAGCTGTTAAATTAGGTTTATCGCTAATGTTTTTGATCGAAAAATTAGCTGCTGCTATTGCAACATAAGCCGCAGAAAAAAGCTCATTAATGCGAGAATCAAAAGGAGAAATATCCAGGTTGTTTAGCGGGCAATAAGATGTCAGAAGTCCTCCACAGGCGGCATCGTCGCTTAAAACGGCGTCCAATACAATTGCCTTTTTTTGAAAATCAGCCAGCCTTGTATATGTTGCTGCTAGTGCTGCATTAAGGTCTAGTAAATTATCAACAATGATTGGCATAACATTTAATAAATTACCAACCAAAACCTCTTTGTCAACAGCGGTGGTTCCTATAGTTATCGCCTCATAAGGCAATTCAAGCAAGTCCAGCGAATTTATGATTCCATCGGCATTGATATCCTTCCATTTAAAATTTCCGGGGGCTGCTCCTTCTTGAGAAGGTACAGAGAGACTGTTGATTTCCGCCTGGCTTTGAAAGAGTCCATTTTGAACATATCCCATATTATATCCAGCAGCATTGATTGTACCATCGGATGGGATATTCGTTAAGCCCCCTCCAGCATCAGCAACAATAAAATACTTCCCTTCAGGCACCTCGAAGCTTATACTCCCGTTTGCCGAAGTTAAACCAGTTTTGAACGGTTTGTTGTCTTTAAAATCTTGTTTACTTTGATAGAGAGACACCGTTACGCCTTCTTGTAGCTGCCCCTTCGGCTTTGAGGCTGCCCATAATAGTGTATTATAAACTTTAATTGTGAGGGCAGTTCTTGCGGTGTTTTCTTTTTTACAGGATGAAAGAATTAAAACGCCAGCAAAGGCCAGGCTGATGGTTCTTTTAAAGAATGTCATTTTGTAATAACTGTTTAAGTTTCAGGTAAAGATCCATTTCAAAAATAAAAACTTCTTTGGAAATACTTATAGACAGATAATTATTGCCAGCGAAACCGCTTTTAAATTAAACACGATCTATGGAAATCAGTCCACTTTTTTGGTAGATAGTTCTAAATGCGCTTGGTATTCAGCTGTCTCCTTTTTGTGTAGTGTTTTTGTGTTATAATTTTCAAAATAAAAAAGCAATGTTTTCTGCCTTTGTGTAAATGGCCGTAGTTTTTGTTTTGTATGGGCTCTTGTTTGTTGTCTTTTTTGTTTAATTCCGGGGAATGTTGAGAAAAAATGGCTCTTTTTTAAAGTATTTTGTCACATTATTTAAAAAAGTATGAAAAAATATGATTTTCGTCATATTTTTGGAGGCTTGTTAAGATGATTCTTGTAAAATATTATGATTAAGGCTGTATTTTTATTGAACAGAAAAGCACTATTGAATGCAACAGTGATATCTCTTATTACAATTGCGTTGGTGTTTTATGGTTCCAGGGAACTTCAGAACTTTGATGCTGCCTTAGTTGCCTATTTATTTGGTACTGTATTCGCTTTTTTCGGTGTGGTATACCGTTACTCTATATGGTTGCAAAGGCCACCAACCCGTATGTATTTCCGCAGGGGAAGGGAGGTAATTTTCAGCAGGCGCTTTTTCTCACACCTGTTTTTTTTAGCGAAAGATTCTGTTGAGAGTATTGCCTTTCAGAAATTTATTTACAAACGCGGCCGTGATCGCTGGATCGGCCACTTCCTAATGGCATTCGGTTGTACACTGGCCTTTGCAATAACATTTCCTTTAACTTTTGGCTGGATCCATTTTACGCTGAAAGCCGGATCAAGCCTTAATCCCGAAAGTATACGTTTATATGAAGCGCATTTCTTCGGCTTTAAAATGATGGAGTTTGAACTGGGTTCGGTAATGGCTTTTTTTGTTTTTCATGCGCTTAATTGGTCATCCTGGATGGTAATAGTAGGAGTAATAGTGTTTATGCGCCGCCGCTTAACCAAACCCGGGTTAATTGCTACCCAATCATTCGAGGGCGATCTTTTACCGCTTATCCTGCTCTTTGCAATTGCGGGTTCGGGCTTGGGCTTAACCTACAGTTATGAGTTTATGAAAGGGTTTGCATATGATTTTATGGCTGTAACACATGCCATCACCGTAATCATGTTCCTTATCTGGATTCCCTTTGGCAAGTTCTTCCACATTATACAAAAGCCTGCGCAATTAATGGCCCATGTTTATAGAAGAGAAGGAGAAAAGCGTGGTATGGCTGTTTGTGCGCATACAGGAAAGGAGTTTGCAACTCAAATGCATATTGATGATTTAAAACAAGTTACCAAAGAACTTGGCTTTGATTTTACGCTGCCCGATGGAAGTTCCCATCTTGATTTAAGCCCTGAAGGAAAACGTTCGAGGCTTGCAATGGCGCATTTAAAAGCCCGCCAGGCTAACGACGGAAGGCTTTTCGGTTAACAACAAACAATTCCAAACAAGATTTTTATGGCAACACTTCCAGTTTCGGCAGAGGAACTTATAGAAAAATACGGACCGCACTTAAACTATCCACCCAAAGAAGGGTTTCCAGGGCGTGATGAACCCGATAAAGAAGTTAAAACCCATTGCTGTTTCTGCGGAATGCAGTGCGGCATGAAACTTTTGGTTAAGGACAATACTGTGGTAGGCTTTGAACCATGGATGGAATTTCCTTACAATGAAGGCCGTTTATGCCCTAAAGGAGTTGAGCGCTACCTGCAGAATAATCATCCCGACAGGCTGATGTACCCTTTACGGCGTGCAAAAGGTTCTGGTTTTATGCGCATGGACTGGGATGATGCTCTTACTTATACCGTTAATGAAATTAAGCGTATCCAGGAAAAATACGGAAACAATGCTTTTGGCATGCTTTCCGGCGTTTCTTTAAGCAACGAAAAAAGTTACCTGGTTGGAAAATTTGCCCGTGTTGCATTAAAAACGGCAAACCTTGATTATAATGGCCGCCTTTGTATGGTGAGTGCCGGTGCCGGAAATAAGAAGGCTTTCGGATTAGACCGTATATCAAACAGTTTTGAAGACCTTGAGCGTGCAGAAGTTATTATTGTTACCGGAGCCAATATCAGCGAGACTTTCCCAACGCTTACACACTGGATATGGCGTGCAAGAGATTACGGTGCTAAGCTGATTGTTGTGGATCCCCGTGTTATTCCGCTTGCACGTACTGCCGATTTACATTTGCCGGTAAAACCAGGGACAGACTCTGCACTTTATGGTGCAATGTTGAAGTATCTGGCTGATAACGATATGCTGGACCACGATTTTATCCGTGATCATACCAGTGGTTTTGACGAAGCTTTAGAAGTTGTAAAAGATTACACACTGGAGTGGGCTGAAGAGGTAACCGGTATCGAAAAAGAAAAGATTGAAACTGCAGCTAAATGGTGGGGAAAAGCTAAAACTAGTTTCTTATTACATGCCCGCGGAATTGAACACCATACTAAAGGAGTGGATAACGTAGTGGCTTGTATCAACCTGGTACTTGCAACCGGCCGTATTGGTAAGCCTTATTGCGGTTATGGTACAATTACCGGACAAGGCAACGGTCAGGGAGGCAGGGAGCATGGCCATAAATGCGATCAGCTTCCGGGAAACCGTGATATTGAAAATCCGGAACACCGTAAATATATTGCAGGGGTTTGGGGGATTGATGAAAAGGATATGCCTGGTAAGGGGCACACCGCTTATGAGCTAATAGAGGCTATTCATCGAGGCGAGGTAAAAGGGCTTATTTCACTATGCTTTAATCCTTTAGTCTCGCTTCCGAATAACAATTATGTTCGCGAGGCATTTGAGAAGCTTGAGTTTTATGTGTGTATCGATTTCTTTATGAACGAAACTTCCCGCCATGCGGATCTAATCCTGCCGGGATCTTTACATGAAGAAGAAGAAGGAACCGTTACTTCCGCAGAAGGAAGGGTGATCCGCATCCGAAAAGCGGTAGATTGCCCGGGAGAAGCCCGTCCGGATACAGAAATTCTTCTGGATATTGCCAACAGGCTTGGAATGGGCGATAAGTTCAATTATAAAACCAGTGAAGAGATTTTTAATGAGCTTCGTGTAGCCTCAAAAGGTGGAACGGCTGATTATTACGGTATCACTTACAAAAAGATAGAGGACAATATGGGCGTTTTCTGGCCATGTCCTTCAGAAGACCATCCTGGAACAAAGCGTTTGTGGGAGGATCGGAAATTTCATACTAACGACGGAAAAGCACATTTTAATGCTGTAAAGTACCGTGATCCGGGAGAGGTTACAGACGAGGAATATCCAGTAGTGATGACCACCGGACGGGTAGTTTCGCAATATTTGAGCGGAACGCAAACTCGCCGTATTGGTAAGTTGGTTGATAATTTCCCTGAGCCAAAATTGGAAATGCACCCTGAACTTGCAGCTAAATACGGTATTCGTGATAACGAGCTGGTAAGGTTAAGCACCCGCCGTGGGTCGGAGGTTTTCCCGGCGCATGTTGTAGAAACCATCCGTAAAGACACCGTATTCTTGCCATATCACTGGCCTGGTAAAAAATCGGCAAATCAGTTTACTACAGGAAACTTGGATCCGGTTTCCAAGATTCCTGAATTTAAAGTTTGTGCCTGTAAAATAGAAGGAACCGGGCAGTTTGCGCCTCCTTCAAAAGATTCAAAAGCATATCAAAGCAGTTAATCCTATCCATTTAAAAAAATAATATGCCTGTTACTAATTATATACAAAATCAGGAGTTTTTTATAGACATGCAGCGTTGCATAGGCTGCAAAGCCTGCGAAATGGCTTGCGCCGAATGCGAAACAAATGGCCAGGATTCCATGATCCATGTAAATTATGTGGATCGTGCTACTACTGTGCAAACTACCGTGCAGGTGTGTATGCATTGCGAGGAGCCAGCATGTGCCAGTGTTTGTCCGGCAGATGCGATTTCTAAAGATGAGTTTGGAGTAGTTCATACCGCAAATACTTCCCGTTGCATAGGCTGTTCCAACTGCGTAATGGCTTGTCCGTTTGGAGTTCCTAAGAAGAATGAAGAGTACGACCTGATGATGAAATGTACCATGTGCTACGACCGTACAAGCGCCGGTAAAAAGCCAATGTGTGCAACAGTATGCCCAACGCAGGCGCTATTTTATGGCACCCGCGAAGAGATTGCCCGCATGCGCCCGAACAGTACACCTGTAAGTAATTTCATTTTCGGTAATCAGAAGGTGAATACCAAAGTAAATATCATGATGCCGAAAGGCTCAACAGAACTAGTAGTATATTAAGACATGGCTTCAAATACGAAGGGCAATCACTGGAAAGAAGATTTTCCCATTGAACAATTAGAATCCTCGCAAGTTTCTCGCCGTGATTTTGCAAAGTTCTTATGCCTGGTTTCTGGTGGCCTTGCTGCCGGTACCGGAGCTGTTGCTGTAAAAGCGAACTTCTTTCCTGAAGAGAAGATCGAAGGGGAGCATTTCGTGTGCAAAAAAAGCGAAATCCCGGTAGGAGGTACAAGGTCTTTCGTGATCCAGGGGAGCACTATACCCTATGTGCTTATCCACCTTGAAGATGGTGAATTGCGTGCATATGAACAAAAGTGTACACACCTGTCATGCGCCGTTTTCTATAAACCGAACAGCGGAAAAATAGAATGTCCATGCCATAACGGATGGTTTGATGCTAAAACCGGCGAAGTATTAGCTGGCCCGCCGCCACGCCCGCTTCCGCGATTGGATGTGGTTGAAAAGGCAGATGGCATTTACGTAAAAGCTTTTGAAGTAACCGAACAAAAAGAGGAGGCTTAATTATGAGTACGTTTAGAGAGGCGCAGAATCAGGCCCATCCTAATAAAATCAGCACTTTATTGCTGGCATTGATCATTGTGATGATATTTAATGTGGCCATGCAGATATGGCTGTTGTATACGGCATTAAACAATGCTCTTGCAGATCATAGAGACATTGCATTCCCGGCTTTTCTTGCTTCCTTATTCCTGTTCCTGATAGGGTTCTTCTGGTTGTATTTTTTACCGGGAGGAGTTAAAAAGCATACCGTTAAAGAATATTATACTACACTCTATAGATAAGAGCGTCTTCCTTAAAAGATACAGTGATGATCGCCGAAGCAACTCCGACATTTAAGTCTCACAAAATATTGTTTTTAAGCACCTTCGGGTTTCTGATGTGCTTTTCTGCCTGGATGATTAATGGCGTATTGGTAACTTACCTTACTGATAACGGTATTTTTCAGTGGGACATGATGCAGATTGGCTGGTTGATGGGGCTTCCTGTGCTAACGGGGGCTATTTGCCGTTTGCCGATGGGAATTCTGACAGACCGTTTCGGCGGAAAATGGGTGTTTGGTACATTGGCGCTACTTTGTTCGATTCCAATGTTTTTGCTTTCTAAAGCAAATGCTTACGCGGAATTTTTGACACTTAGTTTTTTCTTTGGCCTGGCGGGTTCAAGCTTTGCTGTGGGTGTTGGATTTACATCAGTTTGGTATCCAAAAAACTGGCAGGGAAGGGCATTGGGAATTTTTGGTATGGGTTCTGCCGGAGCGTCGGTGACCACATTGATAGGCCCAACCTTGTTAAACAACCTTACCGATAACGGAACTAATCCTGAAGGATGGAGAAAACTCCCGGTAATTTATTCGGTAGTTCTTTTGGTAATAGGCTTATCGTTCTTCCTTTTCGCAGAGAATAAGAAACCTGCAGCAAGCAGCAAATCATTAGGGCAGCTACTATCGCCTTTAAAGGAAATCAGGGTGTGGAGGTTTGGATTGTACTATTTCCTGCTATTTGGCTGCTTTGTGGCTTTGTCGCAGTGGTTGGTGCCTTACTTTGTAAATGTGTACCATTGTGGCTTGATAGAAGCGGGATTGTATGCTTCCTGTTTTAGTTTGCCAGCAGGGGTGTTCCGCATTTTGGGGGGCGTATTTTCTGATAAATATGGTGCCCGGGCGGTAATGTATGTAGTTCTGTCTACCACCATAGTATTAACATTCTTCCTGCTTATTCCTCAAATGGAAATTACTTCTCCAGGTTCAGGAATAATGGCCACTAAGGCTGGAGTTGTTACGGAAGTAAATGCCAGGGAGATTAAAGTTGATGGTAAAAGTTATCCGATCACTCAGCGTAGCAATGCCATAGATAAGGCAGAAGACAAGGTATTGATACTTCCTGTAAAAGAGTCATGGCATGAAGTGATGGTAAAAGCAGGAGATAAAGTTTCAAAAAAGCAGCTCCTTGCTCAAGGTACAACCCGTATCTATTTCCAGGCCAATAAATGGATTTTTATTGCATTGGTTTTATTGACTGGCGTATGTTGGGGAATTGGTACTGCTGCGGTATTTAAGCATATTCCAGATTATTTCCCGTCGCAAATTGGTTTGGTAGGCGGTATGGTGGGCCTTATAGGTGGTTTAGGAGGCTTTATCGGCCCTATATTATTTGGCTACCTTTTAACTTTAACAGGTTTGTGGACAAGTTCCTGGATGTTTATTTGCGCCCTGGCAATTTTTTGCCTTACGTGGATGCATTTGGTTATTACGAAAATGATGGCGAAGCGTACGCCCGATTTAACAGGCAAGTTTGAAAATCTTCCTTTAGTTAAGGCCGCTACTCAGATAAAAAAAAAGCCTATAGAGGTTAGCGCATAAATTAAAAACTCGGGGAATAGACAGGGTATTTTTCCCTGCCTGTTTTCTAAAAACCGGCCGGTTCCTTTTTCCAGTGGGGGCTGGCTTTTTTATTTATTGAGAATTTTGTTGTAACCTGAGTTCGACTATAAATATGCCGTTTGCAGGGCGTGGGGGCTTTTCTCGCCCTCTGGGAGAGATGCCATGCTATTAAGTTAAGGCGTTTGCTCTGGTGAGTTAGCCTTTTTTCTCCCACTGGGAGAGATGCCGTAAGGCAGAGAGGGTAGTACACTATGCTTATTATCACCTCACCCTATCCCTCTCCTCGAGGAGAGGGGAAGCAAAGTGTTTATTTTGAACCATTTAACAAATAAAAATAATCGAGCTCAGGTTTGGAGGTGTTTGTTGTAAATCAGTTTGGCCAGATGATTGTTGGGATTCCATCTTGCTTCGCTTTTTACGGAATCGAAGTTTTTATCTTGTTAAATTAGCGACGGAATCAAAAAAGTTTTTAGAATGTATACACAAGCCCTTACAGAAAGTCAGATACAAGAAATTGCCTATCAAATAGACTTTGGATTTAAGTGCTTTTGGAGCCGCGAAGACGGGGAGTTAATCTTTATTCCTGACGAATTTAGATTTTCAGGTATGGATTTGGATGCCTTTGAAGAAGATATGGACAAAATCGATGAGAACATCGGATCTTATGATGTGATCCTGCCTTTGGAGTCTCGTGAGGGATTTAAGATTATGGAAGAGTTTGCCGAAGCCTTAAGCGATTCCAATAAATTAAAAGATCAGCTTTTCAACGCCTTGAATAGAAGAAAACCGTTTCGGGAGTTTCAGTGGGTAATTGATAATTCCGGCGAGTATCGTGATGTCTGGTTTAGGTTTAAGCACCGATGGCTACGGGATTGGGTAAAGGAAAAGATGGGAGAGATAATAGAGTACAGGAAACAAATGCTTTCGGAATATGAAAATGGATCAGAGGGGGATTAGTTTTTCATACTATCCATACTTTATCTATACTCTACGTCAGGGGAATCGTCTTTAAATTTAATTCAGGGGAACTTAAGAATAAATCATTCGGAGTAAATCGTCAGACAGCGTTTAAAACGACTGTCTGCGGCTGCTTAAACGCGGACAGGCGTTCTAAACGCTGTCCGATGTTGGGTATTAGTTTTAAACGCGCTGTACTCTACGTAAACTTAGGTTATTTTTGTCGAATTTTAGTAGCCGTTAACCTGATTCCGACTGAAGCGTTTGATCAATCTTAGGTTAACGGCTATGATACATTGACTTAATGATGATGAGGAAAACGAGCCGTGGAAAAGTGCGGTCTTTATTAAAAAGGTTAATCTGCATTCATCCTTAACCTTCCTCTTCTGCCAGTTTCTTCCGCCTGTCTATTTCCAAATCGCTAGCCTCCTCTGTTGCAAATGAACCAACTCTGACATCGCCATCAGGTACGTAGCTTGCCATAATAACACCGGTTGTAGAGATCTGGACATTTAATTGTTTCCATTGCCCTGGCTGGGTCCCTTCCGCAAAGAGTTTTTTTCCTGTGCCAATAGTGATAGGAAATATCCAGGTGTGTAATTCATCAATCAGATGATGTTGAAGTAAGGTTTGCACAAGTTTTCCACTACCATGAATCAACAAATCTGGCCCATCCTGTCCCCTTAACTTTTTGAGTTCCGTTATTACATCGCCGGTTAACAGCACGGAGTTTTTCCATGTAAGTTCTCGATGCTGGCTGGAAACGACGTATTTCTGTATACGATTGAATTTTTCTGCCATTGGATCATCCTTCTGGTAAGGCCAGTGAGCAGCAAATATTTCATAGGTGCGCCTGCCAAGCAGTAAATCATAAGGCTGTGAGGTTGCTTGCTCCATCACTTTGTCCATTGAATCATCCCAGTAAGGGAATGTCCAACCGCCCCATTTAAAATTGTTACTCTCGTCTTCGTGCGGGCCTCCTGGCGCCTGCAGCACCCCATCCATTGTTACAAAAGTGAAAACAATAACTTTTCTCATGGTGATCTAGTTTTTATAGATTAAAGCTACAATAAGGCGAATGTTTTAACAGAGTGTGATTAAGACATTGTTCAGGCGTTTTGCGACAATCAAAACCTAAAACTAAAATACAGAAGCTTTTAATTTGCTTATCTTACCGCCAGTTTTATCACAATTAAATGAATTCGATCCACACTTTTACTGCTATAGATTTTGAAACTGCACAGGGAAAACGCCATAGCATTTGTCAGATAGGCTTGGTTCGGGTCGAGCAGAATATCATTACTCAAAAACTGTCAGTACTGGTAAGGCCTCCGGAAAACTTTTATTCGTATTACAACATTCAAGTGCATGGAATAACGCCACAGCACACGCACAATTCTCCAACTTTTGATAGGATTTGGCCGGTAATTGAACCCTATATCTGCAATCAGAATATCGTAGCCCATAATAGTGCGTTTGATGTAAGCTGTTTAAAGCAAGTGCTAACGTATTACCGCTTAAAACTTCCGGAATTTAGCGCCCATTGCACCTACAAAATCTATGGCGAGAAACTTAATCTCTTGTGCCGAAGCCATGGAATAAAGCTGGATCATCATGATGCCTTGTCTGATGCGCATGCTTGTGCACAGTTGTTCATGTTACATAATCAGAAGCGCTAGTAATTGGCAGTATTGAGAGAGCATTACAATTCAAGTGAACCATATCAAACTTATATTTCGTTGAGTATCATTAAAGGCCTAATATCGCTCCCCCTTCCCAAAATAATTTGTCAAAATAAACTCGGCTTCAGTTTTCATAATGCCATTCTTAATCAGATCATTTAAATCCTCTTCAGCTCCTTTGCTAATTTCATAACCGTTCTTTTTACAAAGGACTATAAACTCTCCATAAAGTTTTTTAGCCTTTTCAAAATCGCCCAATCTTAAGGTTGCAAGTGGAATATTAAACATAGCATATACCGCTTCCTTATCAAATTGCAGCGCTTTATAGGAGTAATTAATGCATTCCTTAAAATTGCCGGCGCAGTAATATGCCCATCCCAGGTTGCCGAGGGCACTATCATATGTACTATCTATTTTTATTGCGGTTTTATATGCTTTAATTGCTAAATCATATTGCTTCAAGTCTGTATAAACCCTACCTAATCCCACGTACGAGTATTTATAATTCTTGTCAGATTTCAAGGCTTTTTGATACCACTTAATAGCCATTTCACTATCCTTCTTTTCTTGATAGCAATCTCCCAATTTATCCATGGCATAAGTATAATCAGGGTCAAGTTTGCAAGCTTGAGTAAAATCAGCCAAAGCCAAATCAATCTGATTATCATAATAGTAAGCCGCACCCCTGTCTACATATAATTCGGCATCTTCGGTTTCTAACTTAATAGCCTCCGCATAACTATTAATAGCTTCCTTATTTTTATCATTATCATAATAGATATCCCCCAATAATTTATACCCCTTAACATTCTCAGGATTTAAGACATTGAAATTTCGGGCATAGTATAATGCGCTATCAGTAAGCTCCAGCTGTTGGTAAGCTTTAGCAACATAATAGTTAACATAAGAGAGGTTAGGATTTAAGCTTAAAAACTTTTTATAATTTTCTACTGCCGGCCTGAATTGTTCAAGCTTTGCGTATAGTGCTGCTTTTTTTAAATAGATTTCGAAATAAAGAGGAAAAAGGTCGAGCGCTTTTTGATAATTGCTTAGTGCATTTTTATCATCATTGAATTTTTCATAACATTCTGCTCGTTTATTATAAGCAAAAGCGTAGAAAGGGTTCTTTTGAATAAGTATTGAGTACTGTAATAAGGCATCTCTGTACTTACCTTTACTGTACAGGAAGGCTGCTTTAAGGACATTTAAATTAACTAGTCCTGGGTTTTTACGAAGCAATTTATCCAGGCTGGCCTCAGCGGATTTAGTTGCAAATCCCGCTTCAAAAAGTAGCTTTACACGATTCCCAAACTCCGATTCGGGGTGTTTCTTCATAAATAGTTCAATATCTTTCGGATACTCCTTATTTGCGGGAGCTTTTAAAATTTTTTGAAAAATACTTTTACCAAAAGCTTCTTCTTCTGCAGTTAATTGATGGCTGCTAAGTAAATCTATAAAAGAAATGATCTCAAGTTCGGTATAACCACATATTCTAAAGATCTTCTTATCAGCGTTTAGATGTTTAAACCCCTCCGAAAGCAGCGCAAGCCCCTGATCAATACTGTCCTTGGATAGCATCGCTTTTGCCTGTTCAAAATAAAGTGAATAATCATCCATCCAATTGCTGTTTTGAGGCTTTATCGGCAGCGCTATTTTGCTGCTGTCTCTATAATTGGCAGTAGCATTAACGGTATTGAAATAGAAGGAAATTATTAATAAGGAAAAGATGAGAGAGGATTTCATTGGTAGCTAGGTTTATAATGTATATGAAATAAATCTAGCTAATATCTAGCCGTTTACAAATGAAAATCTCATTAATTTACCTGTTCTTTTTTATGTTTTGAGTGATAACGTACATCAAAGAGTGAGTTTCCACAACCAAACAGTTCGGGTTATACTCCCGGGTAATCACTCCCGAATTAATTCCCAAATCAAACCGTCCTTAGTTTGGTTATAGTACCAAATAATTATCAATGAAAAAGCTGGCAATTGGAATTATAGGACTTGGCAAAATGGGAGGAAATCTGGCATTGCAAGCCATGGAAAAAGGCTATAAAGTGATAGGCTACGACCTGCATCAAAACCCCGAACTTCAGGAGCAGGGCCTTGTACAAGCGGCAAGCCTGGAAGAAATGTTGGCTAAGCTGTCTTCACCTAAAATGATTTTTATCTATGTTCCAGCGGGAGCTGTGATCGACCGGATATTGGAGCAGCTATCAGCAATTTCATCAAAAGGAGATATAATAATTGATGGCGGTAATTCTTATTGGGGCGATTCTATACGGCGTTTTCAGAAGTTAAAAGAGCACGGAATTCATTTTATCGATTGTGGCACAAGCGGAGGAATAGACGGTGCCCGGAATGGCGCATGCTTTATGGTTGGCGGAGAAGCTGAAGCCATGAAGTCTGTTGAACCTGTGTTAAAAGAACTTGCAGTTAAGGACGGCTTTGTGCATACCGGAGCCCCGGGCTCGGGCCATTTTGTGAAACTGGTTCATAATGGAATCGAGTTTGGAATGTTGCAGGCAATAGGCGAGGGGATGGCCCTCTTAGCTAATTACAGGGAAGAATTGAACTTTCCGGATATTTTAAAAACCTGGAATAATGGCTCGGTTATTCGGTCATGGCTAATTGAGTTAATGGCAAAAATCTATAATGAAAAACAAGGGTTTGATTCTGTACCGTCCTATATTGAAGATACCGGCGAAGTAAATTGGCTTGTTGCAGATGCCATGCGAATGGAAGTTGCCATACCTGTTATTGCACAATCTGTTATGCAATTGTTTGCCTCCCGCGATTCGATCCACATTGCAGATAAAGCTGTTGCCATGATGCGGCATGGCTTCGGAGGGCATCCGTTTGGGACAGATGAAGGGCTTCAACATGAGCGAAAGTTTGGTAAGATCGAAAATGTTGAAAGCGGTTTTTTATACAAGAAAAAGTCCGAATAGTTGCAAATAACAGCACTCCAAGACGGAATGATTTTTGCATCAACCCTGGTGGAAGTATATGGTCGAAAGCGTCTTTGCGAATTCTCTGTGCCCTTGCTGAACTGTTTTAAGTTAATATAGGCACAGTTTCAGAATGTTCTTTTGAGAATACGGAACAGCCGATTATATCCCAACCTATAGCTTTTCGACATACATAATGCTAATTTCTTGAATTGAGAATGCGCTCCTGCGTTTATTCAACAACATACCATATGAAGTCGTCCTTTGAGAAAAAATTAACGCTCTTCTTTCTTATCATTTTTTTAGGAATGTGTATTCTTGGATTAATATCTTATCAAAATGACAAGGTATTTAATGACAATAGCAAATGGGTAATCCATACACATGAAGTGCTTTTCGAATCTGAAAAAGTTCTATCCTATATTAAAGGTATTCAATTATCCTCCCGGGGATATGCGCTGACTACAGATTCGTCTTTTATTTCTAAGCTTTTAACTAATAGGCAGTTAGTGTCAAAGCATGTAAGGAATCTTGAGTTTTTTACCAAGGACAATTCTCAGCAGCAAGTACGGATTAGTAAGCTAAAAAAACTTATTAATAAGCGTATCGATCTAACTTTTAAGATGATTCGTGAATCTAAACAACCCGCATTCACTCCGCTTGCCAAATCGGAGAAAATATATGAAGGAGAAAGGTTGATGAATCAGATAGAAGATCTTATCAATGACATTCAGGCAGAGGAAAACCGCTTGCTAGTTGCCAGAAATGAAATAAATGCTCAAAGTGTTCGATCCTTGAATTTTACTTTTTATGTTCTCCTGGCGGTGGCTGCGTTTTTCATCGTTCTTATGTTTTTTCTGGTTAAAAATTACCTGGCGTTTAGAGAAAAAGCTGAGATGAGAATTAAAGAATTAAATGAAAGCTTGGAAAGGCGGGTAGAACAAAAGACCAACGAAGTTATCGACAAAGAAAAACGTTATCACCTGGTGCTTGACAATATGCAGGAAGGAATACAAATAATAAGTTTTGATTGGAGATATCTATATGTAAATGCAGCATTAGCCAAACAAGGAAAATATTCCAGGGAAGAATTATTGGGCCATACAATGATGGAAAGATACCCCGGAATTGAAAATACTCAAATCTTTAAAGTATTAAAAAAATGTATGGAAGAACGAATGTCGCAGCGGCTTGAGAATGAGTTTATTTATCCTAATGGAGAAAAAGGTTATTATGATCTCAGTATTCAGCCTGTTAACGAGGGTTTGTTCATCCTGTCTATGGATATTTCCGAACGTAAAAGGAGGGAAATTGAAAAGGAGCAATACACGAAAGAATTAGAAGAAGTATTATTTAAAATTTCGCACGAAGTGCGCCATCCGGTTGTTCAAATTTTAGGAATGGCCGAGCTATTAGAACATTCATTAGTTTCGGAGGAAGAGCGTCCGGCAATTTTAGCTTCAATTAAAGAGTCTGCAACTCTTTTGGATACTTATACCAGAGACCTTAGCTTATTTGTTACTTCAATAAAGAATAAAGAATAGTTAAGTAAAGGTGTTGGTGTGGACACCATAGCCGTTAACTTATTAAAAAAAATCATCATACAACCCGAAATATCGCATAATACAGGCTATGCGCTTAGTGTCCCCCGCTGGAGGGGGGTAGGGGGGAGGAATATGTGATATGTTATAATAAGGCGCATTAACCACCTCCGCCTTCGGCACCTCCACCAGCGAGGACAACATAACTCCGACCTATCTCTTTCATAAAAAGATTCAACTTAACAGTATCACAAACTACCCATTATCTGTAAAACCCGGATATAGCGTCATCCCTCCATCCACATAAATTGTTGTTCCGGTGATATAGTCGCTTTCGTGCGATGCTAGCCAAACAGCCACTTTTGCAATATCCTCAGGCATACCGATGCGTTTGTAGGGTATCAGTTTTAACAGTTCCTTTTTCTTTTCATCATCCTTCCAAACATCGTCATTAATATCAGTGGCAATGGCGCCGGGGGAAATGCTGTTCACCCTGATTTTTTTCGGGGCAACTTCTAAAGCAAGCGATTTCATCAGCATTAAAATTCCTCCCTTAGAAGATGCATAATTAACATGTCCAGCCCAGGGAATGATATCATGTACCGAGCTGATAAAAATTATGTTGCCAATGGCATTTGCTACAGATGCGGTTTGTTCTTTGCTTTGGAAATGATTGATAGCCTCCCTCGCACATAAAAACTGGCCAGTAAGATTGGTATTAATTACCTTGTCCCATTCTTCAATGGTCATATCTGCAAATGAGCTATCTTTTTGGATGCCGGCGTTATTAATTAAAACATCAAGGCTGCTATACTCCGCAATGGCTTTTTTAAACATCTCCTTAACTTTAGCTTCATTACCCACGTTAGCTTTGTAAATAAATCCTTGTCCGCCTGCTTTTAAAATCATATCGAGCGTATTCTTTGCACCGTCTTCGTCGCTATAGTAATTTACAATTACATTGGCTCCCTGTTGCGCGAACGCTAGAGCTATACCCTGGCCAATGCCGGAGCTTGCTCCGGTTACCAATACGGTTTGATTTATAGAATGTGCTGGCATTGTATGATTAATGAAAATGATTTACGTTTTTATTCCGACTGTCGTTTAACTGGCGGTCGAGGTTATAAGCTGCGCTGATTAAACCTAAATGTGTGAATGCCTGAGGAAAGTTCCCTAAATGTTCACCTTCGAAACCCAGTTGCTCAGAATATAATCCCAAGTGATTGGCATAGCCCAGCATCTTTTCAAAATAGAACCTGGCTTTTTCCAGTTGTCCTGCCCGCGACAGGCATTCCACATACCAGAAGGTGCACATCGAAAAAGTACCTTCGTGGCTAAGAAATCCATCTGGCGCAGCTATTTCTGGCCGGTATCGATAAACTAAAGAATCCGAAATGAGTTCATCCTCAATTCTTTTCATGGTAGAAAGCCAGCGCGGGTCTTTGGGGCTTATAAAACGTACGAGGGGCATCAGCAGGGCAGAGGCATCCACTGTTTCAGCGCCTGGATACTGCATAAATGCCTGTTTTTCTTCATTCCAAAACTCAGAGAAAATATTATTGAAAATGATATCACGCTGTGTTCTCCATTTATCGTTTAATGGAAAAGACCTCGAATCTGCAATTTTTATAGCTCTGTCAAAAGCCACCCAGCACAACAAACGGGAATAAAGGAAATTCTTGCGGCCGCCCCTTACTTCCCAAATGCCTTCATCTGGCTGGTTCCAATTATCGCATAGCCAGTCAATCTGGTTTTCAAGGTCCTTCCAAAAGTCGTAAGAGATAGGTTCTCCGTATTTATTGTATAAGAAAATGGAGTCCAGAAGCTCACCGTAAATATCGAGTTGCAATTGGGCATAAGCGTTATTTCCAACCCTAACGGGCGACGATTTCTTATAGCCTTCAAAATGCTCCAGCGTTGTTTCCTCCAGTTGCCGCCGGCCATCAATAGAATACATAATACCCAGGCGGTTCTGCTCCTTAATATCCTGGCAAAGTTTTTCTATCCAATTCATAAAGGCACCCGCCTCTTTGGTATAGCCTAACCGAATCAATGCATACATCGAAAAAGAAGCATCCCGTATCCAGGTAAAACGGTAGTCGAAGTTTCTGGCAGCACCAACACTTTCTGGCAAGCTAAAAGTAGCAGCTGCGATGATCGATCCGTAATTATGAGAGGTTAGCAGCTTTAGAACCAGGGCCGAGCGATTTACCATTTCCAGCCATCTGCCATTATAAGTAGATTGGGCTATCCAATTTTTCCAGTAGTTAACCGTTTCAAATAAGCTCTGGGTAACAAAATTTTTAAAATCTCTTCCCTTGGTATGCTCTTTATCTATGTGCTCTAACAAAAAATCAGCGGTATCGGTGGGCTGTAAAGTAAATTCAGCAATCACATCATTGCCGCTAATGGTTAAAGGTACGGAACTCAGTAAACGAAGCACGGTTTTATCTTCGTCGCTACCGGTAAACAATACCTCATTGTCTGATATCGCTTTAATGGTGTGCTTGCATCTGCCATAGTTAAAGCGAGGCCTGCACTTCATTTTAAACTTAACTTCGCCCCGTATAGTAGTTACCCTTCGTATCAGCTCTTTGCCATTGTACAATTCCTCCACCGGCATAAAATCGGTTATTTCAGCAACGCCCTCGGCAGATAAAAAGCGGGTGAGCAATACATTGGTATCAGGCAAATACAGCTGCTTGGTTTTCATTTCTTTAAATACCGGATTTAACTGGAAATCGCCGCCTTTATGTTCATCCAATAGCGCCGCAAAAATGCTCGGCGAATCAAAGTTTGGAAAGCACATAAAGTCGATGGATCCATTTAATCCAACCAGCGCAATGGTATTTAAGTCTCCAATAATTCCGTAGTTCTCTATCGGCTGGTAAGTCATAAGTGATTGAATTGATTGCCGCTTTTGTGTGTTGCAATAGATAACTAATTATAAGGCGTTCTGTTTGGCTTGTGGGGGTCTCGGGGAGTGGAGAGGGTAAATACCGGATGTCAGCCACTATATTTTGCTTTTTTGCAAAAGCTCCTTACTCGTGATGTCATCTTTGTAATTTGTTGATTTTTAGTGGGTATTAAAGCACTGTGGAGGGTATCTATTGCCGTCTGCTTTAGCAGACGGCTAAGAAATGTATAAAGAAGGCTTTAGCCGTTAATGTGGCTAAAGCCCCTCCTATGTCTCTAATAGTCCGTTGGCTGAAGCCCAATGTCATTTAGTTAAGGATTAGAGATGCGCCGTAGGTGTTCCGAATTCTCGGGAGTAAAAAAATTAATGATAAACGATTTTCCGTGCCGTAGGTACGCTATCCCGAATGTTTCCCGAATGTTCGGGATACCTACGGCACGGAATTCATATCGGCCTATTTCTACCGACATCTGACCCCGATGGGGTAACTCACATCTGTCCGTAGAGTTAAGCGCAGCGCTCTACGGATTCAGAAATGGAAGTGAGTCTCATGACTCACCGATAACAGAATAGATTTCGGGTAATGAAACCGATTGAGAATTGGGACAAAAAAATCGCTTCTGCTAATGTGTGTGCAATCCATTTACCCTCCATAATTACATAAAAGTGAGTGTTGAATTCTTTGCAACAGCTTCTAAAAGATCCCTTAACTCCTCAAGTTTAAAAGGTTTAGAAATAAAACCATTCATCCCTGCTTCAGCACACCGTTCTTTATCTTCAGGAAGGACATTAGCCGTCATTGCAACGATAGAAGGCTGTTTTATTGTCTCCTCCATCCTGATTATTTTTGTTGCCTCTAAGCCATCCATTTCAGGCATCTGCATATCCATTAAGATAAGGTTGTACGGGTAGACATGCATCATATCAACCGCTTCTTTACCATTGTTTGCCAGCTTTGGTTCATAACCCAGTTTATTTAGCACTCTGACAGCTAGTTTTTGATTTATCGCATTATCTTCAGCGATAAGAATATCAAGAGGATAACTTTTGGCAAAGTCATCGGTTAACACACCTGGTTGCGAGTTTGCAGTTTCCTTCTGTATTTCTCTTCCTTCCCTCAATTCCAGTTGTACTGCACTATGCAGTTGTGCGTATTTTATTGGCTTGGTTAATACTGCATTAAACAGGTCAGGGTATTTTGACCGATTCTCATCTCCCAGAGAACTTAGCAGGATTATCGGAACTTTCAGCGAACCAGCCTTTACTTGTTTGGCAAATTCAACCCCATCCATTCCAGGCATTTGCATATCCGAAATGATTAAATCAAAACTTTCCTTTTTAAGTATTTCCAGAGCATCTTTGCCGGATAGAGCTTCTTTTGTGTTAAGTTTCCACTGTTCGAGCTGCTTTTTAAGAATTGACAGATTAGTACTATTATCATCTACAATCAGTACTTTCTTATTTTCATTGGCCGCAGTATTTAATACAGTGTACTGCTTTTTAGAGGCAAGGGCAGCCTTCGCCCAAATATTAAAACTGAAAGTGGTTCCTTTACCCTCTTTACTACTTACACTTACGTCACCTCCCATCAGATTAATCAGTTTCTGACTGATAACCAATCCTAGTCCTGTACCGCCGTATTTTCTGGTTGTAGATGAATCCACCTGCGAGAAAGATTTAAACAGGCGGGATAATTTGTCTTTAGGAATACCAATACCGGTATCATGTATACTAAAACCTATTTCTAAATCATCACCCGCAGCCTTCAGCAAGTTAATTTCCACAAATACTTCTCCCTTATGTGTAAACTTTATGGCATTGCTTACAAAATTAATCAACACCTGGCGCAGGCGAAGGCTATCTCCTACAAGCATCGTCGGAAGAAGGTGATCGATCTGGTAAACCAGGTCTAATCCCTGCTGTGATGCCTTTTTAGCAAATACATCAAGGGCGCTTTCCACGCATTGGCGTAAGTCGAAATCATGCATTTCGAGCTCCAGATTTCCCGATTCAATTTTAGAGAAATCAAGAATGTCGTTAATGACATGTAAAAGAGCCTCTCCACTTGTGTTGATGATATTAACATATTCCTTCTGTTCCGGATTTAAGGGAGTTTCTGCAAGAAGAGAAGCCATACCGATAACTCCATTCATTGGAGTTCGTATCTCGTGACTCATGGTTGCCAGAAATACACTTTTGGACTGATTCGCTTTATCGGCTTCGGCTCTGGCTTGCTGGGCTTCTTCTTTCTGATGCTTAAGATTTTCATTCAGTTCCTCGAGGTTTCCCGCATGAGACTGCAATTCTTTATTCAATTCCTGCAATTGTTCAGCCTGAGTTTTTAACTCCTCTCCCTGTTGCCTTACTTTTTTTGTTCTTTCCTCTACCAGGCCTTCTAAAACAAGCTTTTGACTCTGGATTGCGTTAATACGATACCAGTAAAAAGAGTAAGCAGCCCCGCAGACAATCAGTACCATCATTGTGCGGAACCACCAGGTCATCCAGAAAGGCGGAAGAATTATTATCTGGATAGTAGTTGGGGTGTTATTCCATTTGCCATCATTGTTACTTGCCTTTACTTTAAATGTATATGTTCCGGGATCAATATTAGTGTATGTGGCCGAATGCCTGTTACCGCTGTAATTCCAATCACGGTCGAAATTTTCCAGCATGTACGCATATTGATTGTTCTGGCTGTTGATGTAATTTAATGCAGCAAAGCCGATGGTAAATACGGATTGGGAATAATTTAGAGTAATTTCCTTTGCAACCTCAATCGGGTTTTTGAGCGGAGAACCTTCTTTTGCAGGTTTTACAGATTTATTGAATACTTCAAAACTTGAAAATACCACCTTGGGCAGGAACGGATTATCGTGTATACGTCGTGGATGTATTATATTAAATCCATTGGCTCCGCCCATAAGTATGGTTCCGTCTTCGGTTTTACCACACGAGTTTCTGGTAAATTCCTCTCCTTGCACCCCGTCATCAGTACTATAGTTTCTAAAGATGCGGGTTCGGGGGTTGAAACGGGACAAGCCTTTATTGGTTCCCAACCAAAGATTATGGCCGTCATCTTCAATGATAGAATTAATGACATTGTTTGGAAGCCCGTCTTTTACAGTGAAACGAACAAATGTCTTCGTTTTTTTATTAAACAAATTCAATCCGCCTACGGTTCCTACCCAAATATTACCAGCATGGTCTTTAAACAGGGACTGCACGGTATTGTGAGATAAACTTGTGCTGTCTTTGTCGTTGTAGGTAAAGTGAAGAAATTTTTCGCTTCCATAGGGGAGTACATCCAAACCCAATCCGGTTCCGATCCACAGATTTTTATCGTTATCTTCCGTAAGTGCAAATACCGCGGGGCTGCAAAGGCTGTTAGGATTATTCGGATCGGGAAGATAATTGACGAAATTGTGCGCCGCACCATTAAATCTATGTAAGCCTTCGCCCCAGCCTCCAATCCAAATGCGGTTATCACTGTCTTTAAAAACAATAGGTTTTGTATTGCCAATAATATTACAGCCCTTCGGAGAACCAGGCAGATAATGAGTAAACCGCCCGGTTTTGATATTGTGAATAGCAAAGCCGCCCCGGTGATATCCTATAGCCATTCTATCCTCGTCAACCTTGATCGCCGAAAATGGGAAATCAGTTAAGATCTTTCCAGAGTTTTCGTTCGGGATCTTTTTAAACTTTCCTGTTTTCAGATTGAATTCGTTTATGCCTCCAGCCCCTATTCCCACGTAAACCTTATCATTTCCCCATGCACATATGGTATAAGTGAGTGCAGTATTATAATTCAAGATGCGGTCATAGCGGGTGAATTTTTCGTTATATCTCGAGTAAAAATTAACTCCATTTGTCCAGGTACCGGCCCAGATGTTTCCTTCATTATCCTTATAAATCGAGTGGATAGAATTGGAGGCAATCGTTGAATTGTCATAGAGGCTGTTCTTGTGGTTAAAAAACGTTCCTGTTTTCGGGTTATACACACTTAGTCCTCCATCCTGTGTACCAATCCAAAGCCTTTTGTCATTATCTTCAGTTAAACAAAGAACCTCATTATGTGGCAAACTGTTGCTGTTGGCCGGATCATGCTTCATTAGTTTAAAATTGTCTTTTTTCCGGTCATAAAATCCAAGGCCACCACCTATAAATCCAACCCACACATTATCTGCAGAGTCCACCAATATTGAGCTGGCCATATTTCTACCAACGTACAGTAGCTTGTCGGGATATAATTGAAAGTTTTTAAAGGTTCTTGTTTTGAAATTAAAACGGGAAACTCCATTTATGGTAGCAATCCAGATATTTCCTTGCTTATCTAAAGCCAGCTTGTTTATTCGGTCGTCAATCAAAGAATTTTTGCGGGAAGAGCGGAGAAAGCGAATGAACTTATGATTTGGTTCATCATACAGGTAAAGGCCGTAATAAGTAGATAGCCATATTCTTTTTTGCAGGTCTTCAATAATACTGCTTACCAGAAATCTTTTGTCCTTACTTAGAAACTTAGTAAAAGAATTGTTTCTTCTGTTATATAGGTTTAAGCCTCTATTTGTACCTATCCAAAGCCTTCCTTTTGAATCCTCGTAAATATGATTGATAAAATTATCGCTGATACTTAAAGGGTCCTCCGGATTGTTCTTAAAAATGGTGAACGTATAACCGTCGTAGCGGTTTAATCCATCCCTTGTCCCAAACCACATGTACCCACGGCTATCCTTCAAAATATATTTGACGGTACCCTGAGATAATCCGTTTTTTTCCGTTAAATGCCTAAACCGGATGTCAATAGGTTGCCCTGAGAGATTTTTAACCGGAAAAATCAAACATAACAAGCAGATTGAAACGAGCACTCTCATTGGAAATGATTAAGATTAAAACCATTTGATACGAGCTTACAAGATTTATTTCGGGGGTCGAAGTGACAGCAGGGGTATCAAACTCTCTTTATACCCTTTATAGCTTCAACAATAAGCATGCATTTCCGTTTTAAAATTCTCGAGGCTAATAAAAGGAATTTCTTCTCATCTTACGATTAGATGCCTGATGTACAGTTTATTATAAAAATGGCCACTCTCCCGATTTCAAACATAAACAACATCTGTCCGTAGAGTTAGCGAAGCGCTCTACGGATTCGGAAATAGAGGTGAGCCTCCAGACTCACGGATAGCAATAAAATAAATTGGGGGTAGTGAAACAGCTTGAGAATCGGGAATGAAGTTATATCAATAGCTTTTTCTATAGCATAAGGGAGTCTGGAGACTCCTATCTATTCATTTATCTGTAGAAAGACTACTGCTCACCTCCATGGACAGTATCGGGACTGGACAACTATAAAATGAAGTTAAGATTATAAGATTTGGGTTTGTTTAAATTGGCATACAACTTCCGGCAATAACCTTTAGCTTTTTGCCACACAGTTTCCACACACGAATATAACGGAATTCGCCTTCAAAGCTTTTCCCCAGCATAAGTCCTTCTGTTTTGACCAATAAAGTAACGACAGCTGAATCTTCGATAATGTTTACAGTTTCCAGGGTGGAAGCAATCTGATTAATAATCATACTGCCTGATCTATGAGAATCTAAATCCATTTGCTTAGTTATAGTTTGTCCGTTAGGAATAACAAAAAGCAAATCTTCATGAAGAATTTCGTCCAGAATTTCTACATCGCTTGATTTCATTGCTTCTAAAAGAAGCTTTTCGCTTTCTATAACGTGTTCGGTGCTAAGTGTTTCAATCAAATTCATGTTGTGAGGCTGTTATGTTAGGGTCCTGATGTAAAATGCGTGTTAGCGCTCGTTGTTTTTCTATGGTTATTTTAATTTAAGCATTGCAATGTTTACAATATTATTCTTTATCAAAGATCACAGTGGCAATTTTAATCATAAAGCTGGGGCGAACACTGCCACCGTCTTTCTGCCTGCCGTATACGCCATTGCCACGAACATAGACATTGCATTGGAATTTTTCTCAGTATGTTGTGATTTGCTTCAGATTTGTCTTTACGATATTAGCCACAACTGAGGCGCTCAGTGCTTTTACTTGCTTTATGTTGTGATTTGCTTTCAGATTTGTTCTTTACGATATTAGCCACAACATATTGTTCTCAGATCAACCCCACGAACAAGTTGTGATTTGCTTTCAGATTTGTTCTTTACGATATTAGCCACAACTCGTGTCTGTAGCACTGCACCACAAGTCAAGTTGTGATTTGCTTTCAGATTTGTTCTTTACGATATTAGCTCCAACTTTTCACT
>CBIHNR010000025.1:0-41658 GCA_966211215.1 uncultured Pedobacter sp. | reverse complement strand
ATTTTTCATAGTAATTTCACGGTAAGCTCGATATTTTCCGGTAGCAATACACATTCTAGAACTATTTATGATATTCACACCCGATCCATTATTATCTGTTTTCCGTAATTCGTCAATTGAATTTTTATAGATTTCGAATCCTCCTGTCACTAGAGCACTATAATGACCTTGCCTAATCCCAAAGTAGCCGTAAGTGCCAAAATCATAATTTATTGTATATCTTCCTGGTTCTAGAAAAGTGCCATCTGGCTTTGTCAGTTTATTTAGAATCATATGATTCAAAGCACAACCATCAGGGGATGACCCTACAATTTCAAAGTTAGAATCAAAACAACTTTTTATAGTCCAGTTGGAACTGTTTATGTTACCTGTAAATCCCACCACATATTCGCCTTTTTGGGTGATATCAAAAAAAGTCTCGAGACCTCCTCTTACATGACTAATATCGTCGGGAGAATAGCCCTTTGTTGGATCTGTCAATTTGATTCCACATCTGGCATAAGCCCCCTTGGTGTTATCCCAGCTTCCGGTCTGACTATTATAAGGGCTTACCCAATAAGACGAGGATACATCTTTTTCGGGATTAGATTCATTAAACGGAGGATCATTAGAATAAACTGGAGAGTGATCGGATCCTTCTTTTAAACCATCTGACTCTTCACTAGTATCACTAAATCCGGTTGTAGTTAATACCGTTTCCTTTACCGCTTTAATGTTCTCTATAGCCCATTGCTCATCAAAGGTTTGCGCAGAGGCATTAATTACTCTCAATTTATCTCCAAGATTATCCTGATCAGCCAAAGCAAAATGTCCGCCAGCTAAAGGATCTTTTAAACAAACTAAGCTTGCGGTTTGAGCTTGCAGCAAATTTCTAAAGCCCGAACGCAGAATTTTGGCAAAAGAGAGTTTACCTTTAAAGATATGCCCATCTTTATCTATTAATCTTTTAACTCCCTCATTTTCTATTACCCAATACAATGTACCCGAGTTAAGGTCTCCTATTTCATCACCACCTTTTAGATACTTTAAATAAGTATCACCGCTAATAGCACCTGAAGTATCATCAGGATCTAAATCAGTCAGTATAATTCCCAGGTTCTGATAGGCAGCTCCCATTCCCTTATATACCCAATATGCTGGAAGATTTACGGAATAAATATCTTCGTTAAACTCATTTTGAGTTTTGGTTACTAAAGCTTCTCCCGTTAAACCATCATAGGCAATGTTCTTTGTACTGATAGAAGATCCATTTTCTTTCTTTACTACTTCTTCCAGTATACCATAGTATTGAATGGTTTTCAGAGCTGAAATAGATCTAAAAAGCTTATAGTCATTATTACCTGGTTTTGGAAAGTGAGGAATCGGAATAAAAGGTTTTACCAGGTCTATTCCAATATTTATAGACAAGCCGGCGTTGATAGATTTTTGCTCGCGCACATCTGTAAAAAAGTCAATTTCCCGGCCAAGGGTTTGCTCGGTTACAGAACCATCCATATTCACAACTTTGGCCTTATTTTTAAGGCGCCATTCTTCCGGGCCAGTTTTTTCAGCATTATAAAAGTATTCTACTGATGATATTTCAGCAGCATTTTGATTAAACACCCTGGTTGCCTTGGGCTTACCAGCCATATCATTCAACTCGATGCTATACCCCTGATAAAGAGCCAGTTCATCGATACTACTGGTTGATATTAATTTAAATTTCTTAACAGGGGTATACGGATCATCCTCAATAGCCAAGCGCCTTAACTGAACAGGGAAATCTTTGGCGGTATAAAACTCGTTCACAACCGAACCTGTGGCCGGATTGGGGTCGAAGTCCCCCGAAGCGTTAAGGTCTCTTACTGTTACTTTACTGTAGATGACACATGGAGCCGGAAATAAAGATTCTCCAAAAGGTTCTTCCAGGTTAAAATAATTGTTTGATGTCCACTTGACGTTTTGAATATAAGGAATGGGCTGGCGGAAAGGATTTTCATCGCCACCGACAGAAGGTTCATAAGAGGCTACACCACTACTTATATCTTTCCCATTTTCAGTTTTAGTATAAGTATAACTTTGGCCAAACGTACCGCTAGGTGCAGTCGACCCTGACATGTTTTGCCAGTCATCCACAATTTTAATTTTGGAAACCCTGCATCCTCCGCCTAATTTAAATCCATCTGCTTTTGCAAGCCTTATAAAGCTTTTACTATGTACATATTTACCTGCAAAAGCTTTTCGTTGAGCTTTACTGTAGAAGCTTTCAAATAAATCACCCAGATTAGCAACAGAATTGAGTACGGCTTTAACAGCCCGCCCGAGCGATGCTGCGGCACTACCATCATCTGCCCTGTTGTCAAATCCTCTATAAGCATAACGTGGGTATTCATTTTTCATCCGCTGCCAGCCAGCAATGCAAAGAGGGCTAGCCGTAGCTCCTTTTTCTTTTATTTTTTCGAAGAATACGTTTACTTTTTTGCTGTCCTTTCCAGATATTACTACGTTCCTTATCTTATTATAACAGGGGACATAATCATAATCTTTGCCCCCACTGTTACAATACTCAGTGGATAGTTTCACGTATAATTTAGAATATAAATACTCTGACCCATTAAGATAAGTATTACGAAACCATCCGGTAATATCAGAACCATCAGATAAGCCTTCTTCTACAGGCAACTCATCTAACTGTAATTGCATCCCATCCGAACGGATTAGTGCATCGTCATCTTCGGTATTAATCGGAGTTCCACTTGGATCTATCAAATTAAGAAAAGACTGCATCTGCATCGCCCTTTTATTTTGAACGTAGGCATAATCATCTGATTCATAACTTGCAGTAATCTTACCTCCTGTAGGTAGCTCGATGCTCTCTAAATGCCAAATGCCAGCATTAGCATCAGCTTCTTCTTTCTTTTGATTGCTATATGGAAACTGATCATTTTCCATATTACCCGGATTCTGACTATCAGGTTTATAACTTCCCCACCTATCTGAAAACAAATTCTGATATTGGGTAGCAGGGCACTTATACGTAAATACATAAGGATGATTTTTACCCTTAGTAGTATTTCCATACTCAAACCACACTTTTTTAAGGGTTAATTTACCTCCTTCAGGATTATAATTCGGACTTGTGATATCAGATACCACTTGTGAGTTAGGTGTTTTCGGACAAAGCTCGTAATTGTATTCAAACTTTACACGTTTAATTGGCCTGCTCATATCAGCCTTAGAGTAAAGTATGATTTCAGAAAGTTTTCGTTGTTTAAGGCTGTAATCAGTAGCACCTTTCCAACCGGTTACCCCCAAACCATCCATCCTGTCGCTTGTAATAAAGTAGGCAATTTGAGTCTTAGTTTCTATGGTATGCAGGTAACAAAGGTCCTTTTTCCCATGAACAAAGCTTGCCTTGTCATCGTCCGGATCGGCCAGTAAGCCTTCATTAACAGTAGCTTTCAATTCCCCAAAGGGTGATCTCCAGTTATATTTTTGATTTAGCTTAGAATAGTTGAATTTAATCGCGGTCCCGTCATCTTCAGGTGAAATCCCCTTCTTCCCTTTATCCACATAATCAGGTGATAAAATTGCAGTCAGTAAATAACTGGTTGCATAAGCTGGATGAGTTTCCTTGTGATAATAATGATCTATTCCCTTGTCATGGTTGATAGCATCGGAGCCGTTCAGTGATATAGTAGTTAAATTTTTATTGTCCAAAGGATAACTTCTTCCTATTGCAAAAGATGTTTCCTCCTGATTGTAATTGTACACCGGAATGCCGTAAACCATTCTTTTCCCGCCATCGTCTGTAACTGTAATTTCAGAAATATGGTCAGCCTTCCGATCTTCTGATACTCTTTGCTCCGGAGTTCCCGGAATAGGCTCAGCTAAAGGATTTGCAAAGCTTGCCGCATCATTTAGTGGATAAAATTCTATTTCAGGATTTAGGGCCACCTTTTGAGCTTCAGCAGCAGTA
Organism: uncultured Pedobacter sp.; assembly: GCA_966211215.1. Classification (GTDB taxonomy): domain Bacteria; phylum Bacteroidota; class Bacteroidia; order Sphingobacteriales; family Sphingobacteriaceae; genus Desertivirga. The sequence continues at coordinate 37,700 of CBIHNR010000025.1, read as the reverse complement.
AGGTAGGATATCGCTGTTCTTTTAACCTGCTTTTCTTTTATTTCTAAATCGCCCACCGTGCTAACAACACCATTTCCATTCCAGAAATTCACTGTTTTGGTTTGCCTGCCACTGGTCGGAATAGCAATTGGTCTGTTGTGCAAAAGATTATTATTCAAATCAGAACTTACTGCATTCTTTTCTCCACTGATTTTAAAATAAACATGGTCCTTACCTGCAGACGATACAGGTACATATTGAAAATCGCCGCTATTGTTTAAATATTGGTTTCCCTCGACCCATTTCCTGCTGTAGCTTTTGTTTTTTTGTCTGTAAAAGGACACTCCCAAATGCACATTGGAACCTCCGAATCCTAAATCGCCTCCCAGGGAATTGGAACCAGTCCCCTCCTCTATCGTATTATCCCCGAATGCGCCAGTTCCACGATATAGACGAAACTGTCCGCTACCAAGCTGATTGGAAAAGGAGAATAAATCAGGAAGATGTATCGGTAATGCAAGGTTCGGAAGTGAAGGAATCACCGGATTATCCTTTTCCCTGATAAAATCCATCAATGCATCATTTTTGTCTCTGGCTCTTTCAGCATATAAAAAGCCGTATCCTTTGCTGGTGGTAAGTACATTCTTTACTGACCGTACACTTACATAACCGGTACCACCGCCACCTAAGAAAACAGCTACTTCAGATGGGCCTCCACTTACGCTGAAAGCCCCGTATTGCGATTCGTAAGGAACCTGGATGGTAGGTATAATTGGTTCAGTGTTGTAGCTAATCAAGGAAGAGGTGAATCCACCATCCAAAAAACCACCAGTTCTACGCGTTACTTCGTGATCTCCCGCACATCTGTTGTGTTTATCAAGTCGTCCTGCTGAGTAACTGCCGCTTAAAGTAATATCTTTTAATCCTGACCTTGTATTAAAACCAAAGTTTGTACTTAGGCCAGCATTTACACTAACTTTATATTTTGTTTTATCGGCAATAGCCAAATTTATAGTAGGACTTATATCAAACGAAGCGCCGCTCGCTGTATTTGAGTTTATCCCTAACCCTAATCCACCGGTAAGCTCTCCATCATTGGCAAGAGACATAGAAATACCAGCATTGGCACCAACTTCTGCGCCTACCCCCGTATAATTATCACTGAAAATTCCCAAAGAAAGGGTGCCGCCTATGGAACCACCCTTTTTTCTAAGTTTTTTGGGCAGCATCTTCATTAATTTTTTCGCAGCGCCCTCCTTTATACCTCCTTTTAATTCAAGCTTAAAGCTTCCCTTAGCACCGATGGTAATCTTAGGTTTTACATAATGTTCTGTTTTAACTTCATCGCCAGAATAGTCATCTGCCAAACCTCTTAACTGTCTATTTATGGCACCAACATTCAAATTCCATCCTAGTCCAACCCAACTTGCTTCATCTTCCATACCCACCCCGGATTGATAATTCAGGTTGACTGGATAACCATCTACGTCCATGAGAGGTATGTTATATTTAAAATCGCCTGTGGATAGATCAACCATATCAGAAACGCCAGCAGGCTGGAATGCCTGTGTTTCTGGTTGAGCTGGACCTGTTGTAAGAGCGAAACTTAAAGAAGGAGTAAGCAAATTAATTATCCAAACTACCAGAAATCCTTTTGCTATTCTTCTTCTTGCTGAAACTTTAAACGTCATAAGGCGGGGCGAAAATTCTTTTTAGTCCTTTTTTAAATTAAACACGTATGCTTTCTTATTCAGGTATTGGTCTTTGTATACCAGTTTCAAAGAATCTGAAGCAATGCCAGTTTCTTTGTCAAATAATAAAAGATATTCATAACTATTCTTCATGCCATTAGCTATGGGCTCTAAACCAACTGGATATGTCGGCCTGCTTTTGTCTAATAAATAGAAACAGCTATCCATTTTATATAACATATTGTTTTGAGTCTCCTTACCAATAGTATCCTCTATTCCTTTTTCAGGGAAAATGCGTACCCGGTAATCTCCGAGAGCGGTATCTTCATTTTCCCTAATACCCATTACTTGCACTGTTAGTCCACTTTCTCTTATTTCTTGAAAATCAGATTGGCCAGATTTACAGGAAGCAAGCAGCATTAATAAGGCAATACATATTCTTAACTTCATGCTAAATGTCAGTATATAAAAATCTCAAACTCTTAGATGAGCCATTAGGTAACCATACTTTCAAGAGATAGTAATGATTGTCTTTAAACGCTCTCTTACCGGTTAGATCGATTGTTATTTTATTTACCCCCCGATCTAATTTAATAACAGGGAGTTTTTTAATTTTTATAGAAGGATCTGTGAGGCATTGTATTTCATACCGGAGATCTTGTTCCACGTAAGAGTTTACCAAAGAAAATTTAAGCACTTTGTCTGCTACATAATAATTCCCTTTTAGCAAGTCTTCAATATCTCTGTATCCGATGTCGTTATCAGGAGTTCTCTCCACACTATCCTTACAATCCACCGTAAACTCCCAAACCTCCGACCGGTTCAGCACCGTTTGATTCTTGTACAAGCTCACCTGCCAGGCATATTTCTTTCCAGGCTCCAGTTCCCGGTAAGTATTCGGGTAAACCAGCACAGGGCTAACAATGCCCTGCTGGCTAACGGTAGGCAGGTTATAGTTTACCGCTTCCACTGCATTTTGCCCCGATTTAATTTCGGTTAACATTAAATGGTAGGTAGCACCCGGAACCGATGGAAAGCTTGGCTGCCAGCTGAACATTGGCCGCCTTTCGCAGGATTTTGACTTATCATCCGGCTCCGTAAGGTTTAATGGAGAAAAGGGGGCTACCTCGGCATCAAAGCACTGCTCAGCAGGTACCTCAGGGTCATAATTTCCCTGCTCTGGGCTCAGTGTATAGCAATACTCATAATCCCCTTCGGGAAATACCCCGTTCTGCTGAATCTGGCTTGCCATACGGTTATTGCTGAATTGAATTTTTGCAGGCCGCACCGCAGTGGCAGGAATTACATTATTGCCGGGGTTTAAAGAGAAAGCAGGTGTTTTTATAGTCAGTACCCTTCCAGCTTTCCTTTCAGACACGGTGATGGTAAGCGTTACATTCCTTTTTTGAACCGGGCTAAGAATACGTGCATTGAGCAAGCCATCCACGTTCCTCCCCTGTACTTCCGGGATAAACAGGAAGGTAGTCTGGCTAAATACCGGAAGGTACAGCAAAGACAGAATTAAAGAGATTAATATACGGGGCATGCAAATTAATTTTTTAGGTAATACTTTAAGGATATTTCTCCCCGGCCAGCGGTGTATAATCCCGGATAAAGCGGGGTGATCAGATTCTTCCGGAGGTCGGCATACACACTCATATCCAGGCCTTCCACTGGCGAATACTGCACAGATTGCCTGATGCCTGCCTGCTTGGCCACGCCCTTATTTTCAAGATAAGTGGCTGAAGTGGACAAATTAAATTTCCTGAACAAGGGATACTGGCAGCCTAAATCGGTGTTGAGCATATCCCCCAATAATTTAAAGGCCGACATCTCCTTGTTATAAAACACCGAACCATTCAGCGTATACTGCTTTATAGGCACGGTTTGGGTATAATTCAAAGTAAGCAGGCTGCTGTTTGAAGCCATTACGGCATTGTTTCTTAAGGTTTGGTAACCAATGGTGATATAACTGAAGCTGTGAAGCTTTCCTATTTTGTAATTGGCATTGCCGGAAGCCTGTAGTTTTCGGGAGGAATACATTGGAATAGCTACCGTGTCCATCCTGTCCATGCCATTATCGCTGTACTTAAGGGCAAGCGAATAATTCCTGTTTATTTTAAACCGGCTATCTGCCTGGTACTGGTAGTTTTTCCAATAAGCCCCGGTAGCCGAAGTACTGAGGGGCGTATTTTTCAGGTCTGCCTTGAAGCCCAAAGACATCTTGTTGTTAAACAATTGCTTCTTCATAGAGCCGCCAAGGCGCATCTTCAGGCTGTTATTCCCAGGTATTCCTGGATTTTGGTAGCCTATACCCGCATAGTTGAAGTAAACATTGCTGGCGAGGCCGATTCGATTGGCATCCACATGGTGGGTAAAGCCGACAGAGAAATTTTCAAGAAGCTCATCGGTGAAATAATTAATCAGCAAGCCCCTTTCCATGTATAACTGGTCGTTTACCCCGGAAATGGTATTACGATATTGCCCGCCAGATTTTGACAAATCGACCGTAAGATTGCCCAATTTCTGCATGTTTACAGACTGCGAGATCGTCACAGCCATACTGCTCCTGGAAAGCGTATTGGCATTAAAAGCGGCATCCCCTTGTTGTTTATTAAATAAGCCAACCCAAGATACCTTTCCTGTGCCAAATGCTGTTTTGTAAGTGGAAACGCTTAAGTAAGACAAGTACCTGGACGATAAATAAGAAGAGCCTTCCAAGCCCTGGTCCTTGGGCATGCCTGCATCATTTTGGGCTCCAAAGCCAATACGGGCCGGGCCATTACGGGTGGAAACGCTAAGGTCGAAACCCTGCATAAACATATCGCGATTTAGCTGTTGCCCGGGCACCTTTGAGCCAAAACTTCCAACTTTCAACGCATGAACCCTGGAAAATAAGGATTGGGCCTTGTTCATTCCCGGTTTCTTGCTTAAGCTGGCTAATTCTTCTTCCCCTATTTCATCTATATTTTTGTTGCCCGACAATACTTTTTGATAGGTACCGATATCCCGGGGATTTAAGCCATTTTTTACCAAGCCTTCTTTAATAGAGGCAATGGAAGCGACAATGCTATCTATGTTTTGCTTTAACTTCTGGTTAGCCTCTGTTTTGGGCAAACCAGCCTTGAGGCTGTCTTTTACTGCTGGGCCTGCGGGAGCCTTCATCAGCTTAGTTAATTTTTCCCTAAGCTGCACTTCATTTAAGCTTAACAACTCGGTGACATTTTCAGGCTTTTTCAGATAATTATTAAGGGATGCATTCTTGCTGAAACTTTCATTGCCTGGAATATTCCTCATTTTAGTGGAAATGCTCTTACGGGTATAATCTGGCAGTGACAAGCCTCCCAATTCAGCTTTCTTAAAATCACTTAGTTTATCCAGGTCGCTTCTCAGGTTCTGGTTAAAACTGAAGGGGTCAAAATCGAACTTAAAGAGGCTGCTTTGTGAAGTTTGAAAACCGGTTTCTGAATTATAACTCTTAGCGAAGCCGAAAGAAACTGGAATTTTTCCCACCTGAAATTTGGTGGAAACTGAAAATACGTCTGTATACAGCGAGCCGGCAGCGGATATAGGGCTCTCCTGGAAATACATGGACTCATACCCAAGGCCAAGCCCAAATGGAATATGTCTTTTCTTTCTTAAAAGGGCTACAGCCCTGGTTTTAGTGCTATCTAGTTTGTCCTTGCCAGTTAAAACGCTGTCTTTACTGGATTTAAATTTTCCAAGAACAGGGGATTTAAGTTTTGTGTCAAATCCATTTCTGATCCTGGAGAATAAAGCCTCTTTTTTATCAGCGAGCCCGATACGTTCTTTTGCCTGTTCCCCCAATTTAAGGGAGTCAGTGTTCTGCAGGATACTAGATAAATCATCTTTCCCCACAGGAAGCGCGCTTAATTTGCCAGAAAGCTGTTCAGCCGGCACCTTTTTTAATTTATGAGCCAGGCTGTCTTTATTGAGGTTTCCAGCGATGGATAATGAAGACTTAAAAACGCTGTCTTTTTTACCCAAAACTGAACTATGAATGGTTCCCGCTAATATGGCTTTTCCTGTAGCCTCGCCTTGTTTTCTTAGAGAATCAGCCCCGCGTTTATTACTTCTTTGGAGGGTATCGTACTGAAAGTGCGCAACATTGATTCGCAATAAGGAATCTGCCTTTTTTGCTGCACTTTTGGTAGCCAGGATGAGGCTATCTTTACCTGAGTTGCCAGAAGCCGCTAGCCCCGATTTTAATGACTTGGTATCCCGGCTCAGTTTCTTTCTGGCTTTTCTAAGCTTCCTGGAAAGTTTCGCGTGCTTTTTCACAATGGAACTATCAGCCCTTTCTGTAAAACCGACATAGGCTTTAGGCTGAAATCCATAAGCAAGAAAAGAAGCTACATAAACGAAGAAGGCAAGCGTTAATGCTTTTTTCATACTTTTTATTTATGCAAAAGGCAGTCGTTTAGCCATAAAGACCCCATCCCATAAGAATTCTCTTATAGCTTATAGCATCATCTCATAGCAAATAGTATTAGTATTTAGGCTTATTTTCTAAACTCTCGATGCATTGGGATAATGCATTTGCCTAAAACCAATATATATAAACTGCTTTTTATTAAATTTTGAGGTTGAAAGTCCCGACAGATGGTTTTAAGAGTACAACTAACGCCACTAAGCACAAATCCTGAAAGCACGTAAAAAACAAGTAAAATAGTGGATACTGTTGGCGGGAATTTAAAGTGTGGAAGTAAAATACTTATTCCTGTTAACATTGTACTGATAAAGTAAAGGTTGCCCAAAACTAGAAAATAAATTAATACTGTGCAATTTTTTCTCAAACAATCACAATAAAAATAAAAGGCGCACATTAAATCCATTTTTTTCAAAGGCGAATTATTTACCAGAGGCGATCATAGCCTCGATTGCTTTTTTCGTGATCCAACTTTCATCCCCATATCAAGAGCTGCCTTAGCCGCACATAAGCTTCTTCTCGAATTTGTCCCATTTCAATAATTAACTCCAATTAAACCACACACTTAGGGCGTCGGAAAAACATCAAAACCTAATATACCTAATTATACCGTACTGTGACCGTACCAGAACCGTGTGAGCACCGTTTGCCTACGGATGTTAAACGGATCTGCTACCCATTTAATTCGAGATAAATATTTAACCTTTATTTAATAGCTGAAAAAAGTTTGGTATATTGCCTTATACAAAATCTTATCCCAATATGGCATCTTATAAAAATGGCATTAATGGCTCCTTCAAAGGAAAAGTCGGCTCTGTAGTTGGTAGTTCGTGGAAAGGCCTTGATTATATAAAGAGCCTCCCGAAGAAATCAACAAAACCAGTAACAGAAAAGAAAAAGGCAACCCAGTCGGCCTTTGCCTTTGTACATAAATGGTTAAACCCAATCCAGGAGCTTGTAAAAATTGGCTTTGCGACTTACCATCCACGAATGAGTGGCAGAAACGCAGCCCTGTCTTACAATTTAACAAAAGCACTTATCCGAACTGACGATGGCTTTAAAATTGACTACGCTGCCGCACTTTTTAGCTATGGAAACCTTCCGGGAACTACTGGACTTAACATTAGCATGAAGGACTCCCAAACCCTCTTAATTAGCTGGGATCCGAAATCAAAAGATGGCGATGCCAGCCAATCAGACGTATTAATGTCTTTGGTGTATTGCCCAGAATTATTTACCGCAGATGCCCGCCTTGGCCAGGCCTCAAGAAATGCCGGGCAAGCGGAACTCCTATTGCCTGCGTATTTTACCGATAAGCGAATCGAGGTGCAAATTGCATTCAAATCCATAAGAAATGATAGTGTTTCCACCAGCCAATATGCCGGATGTTTGAGGCTGGATTTAACCCAACAGGAAACAGAGGCAATGGATCTAAAAACCGCTGCTAGCTATTGCGCCCCGGTAAGTATCAACAATGGGCTATTATTGTATAAATAAAGTTCCTGTGAACCTGAGTTCGATTATAAATATGCGGTTTGCACGGGCGTGAGAGGCTTTCTCGCCCACTGGGAGAACCGACAGTAAGGAGCTCAATGAGACTTTTAAAAAAACAATTAAAATCTCATTAAATGCCGAAGGCAGAGAGGGTATGAAACTATATCGGTTATCACCTCACCCTATCCCTCTCATCGAGGAGAGGGGAATGCAAGTTTCTTATTTTAAACGATTTAATAAAATAATAATAATCGAACTCAGTTCCTGAGGAAATTGACCCTAACCTAAGTGGTTGGTGGGTGGACAGCTACCACTTGCTGGTGCGAGCGCAATGTCATTAAGTTAAGGATCAACCGATAAAAAAGTCGAAGTAATACCTCGGATTTGATTGCATTGGCGCTGTTCTAAGTGTCTGACACCTTGGAGGTGTCTGACACTTTCCCGCCTAAGTTAATGACATTGCGCGTGCACTAGCCATCCGATGGGCACTGTAAGTATATAATTTTTACCTGCCATCATTAGATAATACCAGCCCTCTTTGTTGGTTAGACGTTCGTTATAAGTCTCAAGCCCCGCCCCCAATCATCAGCATTTTACATCCAGATTAGATTCCTAGCAGAATATATCACCCTCAATAACCGCAATTTTCGATGAAAAACGCTAACTTTGCGGCTTCAAAAAATAAGCATGCTTCACTTCTTTTTTAGTCAGCCTGATACAGTTTTCGCCTTACAAACTGAGCGGGCGCTTAATTCTACAGACATTTCAAAACTTGAATGGCTTTTTGGCGATGCCAAATTACAGCAAGAAACTACCCTAAGTGGCTTCTTTGTTGGGCCACGTGCAGCAATGATAACGCCATGGAGTACCAACGCCGTTGAGATTACTCAAAACATGGACATTCAGGGCATCATCAGAATTGAAGAATTTAAAATTGTAAAGGAAGATTTTACTGATTTCGACCCGATGCTTTCTCAAAAGTACAACGGGCTAAACCAGGATATCTACACCATTAACATAAAACCAGAGCCTGTTTTACCTATAACTGATATAGCAGCATATAACAAACAGGAAGGTTTATCCCTTAGCGATGAGGAGGTGGATTATTTAAATAAGCTTGCCGAAAGGTTGGGCCGCCCACTTACCGACTCTGAGGTATTTGGATTTTCGCAGGTGAACTCAGAGCACTGCCGCCATAAAATCTTCAATGGTAAATTTATTATTGATGGCGAAGAGAAACCAAGCTCTCTATTTAAACTGATCCGTAAAACCTCCGAAGCAAATCCTAACGATATTGTTTCAGCCTATAAAGATAACGTAGCTTTTATCAAAGGGCCTGTTGTAAAACAGTTTGCGCCTAAACGTGCAGACGTGCCTGATTTCTACGAATTGAGCGAGTTTGAATCAGTAATCTCAGTAAAAGCGGAAACACATAACTTCCCAACTACGGTTGAACCATTTAACGGTGCAGCTACAGGCTCGGGTGGTGAAATACGCGACAGGCTGGCCGGAGGGCAGGGAGCCTTGCCTCTGGCAGGAACAGCTGTTTACATGACCGCATTTTCGCGTTTGGAGAAAGATCGCCCATGGGAGCAAGCAACCGAGGAGAGAAAATGGCTTTATCAAACTCCAATGGATATTTTGATCAAAGCATCTAACGGAGCTACCGATTTTGGAAATAAATTCGGGCAACCTTTGATCACTGGTTCGGTTTTAACCTTTGAGCACGATGAAAAACTAGACAATATCGCTGCCCCAAGAACATTGGGCTATGATAAAGTAATCATGCTTGCAGGCGGCGTTGGTTATGGCAAGGCTAGCCAGGCGCAAAAGCAACAGCCTAAAACTGGCGATAAAATTGTAATTCTTGGTGGAGAAAACTACCGCATCGGAATGGGTGGTGCTGCTGTATCTTCTGCAGATACCGGAGAACATGGCTCTGGTATTGAATTAAATGCAATCCAGCGCTCTAATCCTGAAATGCAAAAAAGAGCCGCAAATGCCATTCGTGGCATGGTGGAAAGCAGCCATAACTCTATCATCTCTATACACGACCACGGTGCTGGTGGGCATTTAAACTGCCTTTCTGAACTCGTTGAAGAAACTGGTGGTAAGATAAACCTGGATAAATTGCCTGTTGGCGACCCTACCCTTTCTGCGAAAGAAATCATCGGAAACGAGTCGCAGGAGCGCATGGGATTAGTAATTGGCGAACAGGATATAACTACTCTACAAAAAATAGCAGACCGCGAACGTTCGCCAATGTACACAGTTGGTGATGTTACCGGCGACCACCGCTTTACCTTCGAATCTGCTTCTACTGGTGCAAAACCGATGGATTTAGAGCTGAAGGATATGTTTGGAAGCTCGCCTAAAATGGTAATGGATGATAAGTCTGTTGCCCGTACTTACGAACCGGTTGCTTACGATAAAACCCAGCTAAACACCTACCTGGAGCAAGTTTTACAACTCGAAGCAGTGGCTTGTAAAGACTGGTTAACCAACAAAGTTGACCGGTGTGTGGGTGGCCGTGTGGCTAAACAGCAATGTGCAGGCCCTCTTCAATTGCCATTGAATAACTGCGGTGTAATGGCGCTGGATTTTCAAGGAAAGGAAGGTATTGCAACGTCCATCGGACACGCTCCTATCTCTGCCTTGATCGATCCTGCTGCGGGTAGCCGCAATGCTATCGCCGAATCCTTATCCAATATTGTTTGGGCTCCTTTAAAAGACGGCTTAACAAGCGTATCACTTTCAGCTAACTGGATGTGGGCTTGTAAAAACGAAGGCGAAGATGCTCGTTTATACGATGCAGTTAAAGCTTGCTCGGACTTTGCTATTGAATTGGGTATCAATATCCCGACAGGTAAAGATTCTCTTTCTATGAAGCAGAAGTACAAAGGCCAGGATGTGATTGCGCCGGGTACCGTAATTATTTCTGCGGCAGGAAACTGTAACGATGTTCGCAAAGTGGTTGAGCCTGTTTTACATAAAGACGGTGGCAATATTTACTATATCAATCTGTCTAGTGATACATTTAAATTAGGAGGTTCTTCATTTGCGCAGGTTGTAAATAAAATCGGAAATGAAACTCCAGACATCAAGGATGCTGCTTTATTGAAAAATGCCTTTAATACGCTACAAGGGCTTATCAAAGAGGGCAAAATTGAAGCGGGGCATGATATAGGCAGCGGCGGTTTAATTACGACCTTGCTTGAAATGTGTTTTGCTGATAATAACCTTGGCGCATCTATTGACTTATCTTCGTTAGGAGAAAGCGATACCATTAAGGCTCTTTTCGCTGAAAATATCGGGGTAGTATTCCAGGCTCCGGCAGATGTAGAGGCTGTTTTAAAGGCCAATAACATTCCATTCTTCCTTTTAGGAAAGAGTGAATCATCTGCAACTCTTGAAGTTAAAAATGGAACTGAGTCTTACAGTTTTAATATTTCGGAATTAAGAGACACCTGGTTTAAAACCTCTTACCTGCTTGATATTAAACAAAGTGGGGCTGCAAACGCAAAAGAGCGTTTTGAGAATTACAAAAACCACGTGCTTCAGTATAAGTTCCCTGAGAATTTCGACGGCAGAAAACCGGTTGTAAACGATTCAAAACCAAGAATCAAAGCAGCTATTATCCGCGAAAAAGGAAGCAATTCTGAGCGTGAAATGGCTAACGCGATGTACATGGCAGGTTTTGACGTAAAGGACGTGCACATGACGGACTTAATTTCCGGAAGGGAAACCTTAGAAGATATCCAGTTTATCGGAGCTGTTGGAGGATTCTCTAATTCGGACGTTTTAGGTTCTGCAAAAGGATGGGCTGGTTCGTTCCTGTACAATGAAAAAGCACGTGTTGCCCTTGAGAATTACTTCAACCGTGAGGACACTTTATCGGTTGGTATTTGCAATGGATGCCAGCTATTTGTTGAGCTTGGCTTAATCAATAAAGATCATGAAGAGAAACCTAAAATGCTTCATAACGTGAGCCATAAACACGAAAGTATCTTTACTTCCCTGACGATTCAGGAGAACAAATCAGTAATGCTTTCAAGTTTGGCAGGAACTACACTGGGTGTCTGGGTATCACATGGAGAAGGACGTTTTAAACTTCCATATACAGAAGATAAATACCAGATTGTTTCTAAGTATGCTTATGAAACTTACCCCGCTTGCCCTAATGGTTCTGATTATAACACTGCTATGATGTGTGATGAATCTGGCCGCCACCTGGTAATGATGCCGCACATTGAGCGTTCTCTGCTACAATGGCAATGGGCTAACTATCCTAAAGGGCGCCAGGACGAAGTTTCTCCATGGATGGAAGCTTTTGTCAATGCCAGAAAATGGTTAGAAGCTAAGCAGAAATAAATAAGATTTGCCTTCTGAGTTTGCTAAAGAATTGTTAACTCTTACAAAAACAACGCTTTGGCAAACTCAGGTTGGTAAACAGCCGAATCCATTTTAAACAAATCTTACCTGAAAACAATGTCCCGGTGAGGCTTAAAACCTTCCCGGATATTCAAGAGCCGCATTCGGGATTTCCATCTACATCACTTTTTTCAAAATCTCCCTGTGCGAACTCTCAACGTGCTGCTTAAACTTTTCATACCATTGTTTCCATTTATCTTCACCCATGCTACTGGTTAACGACTTCTCATAGTCTGCCAAAGACCCGTACCCTTCTTCGAAAATAAGTCGGTAAGAATCTCCTGTAAAATCAGAAAGCACCCTGGCTTCCTGAGCTTCAGGCATCATTCCAGCATCCATAGCTTCTTTAAGCAAAGCATTTGCATCCTTAAAATGCCCAAATTTCAATTGAAAAATATCTCTTATTATATACATAACATCTAGTTTGATTTCTTACAAGGGGATACTCTCTAACCATAATGAATGCGTTTTGCTATCGCTAATTTCAGACAAGCAAAACGCAAACTTAAGCGACTAATTAAAAATATGTACATAGCCTGGCTTAGGTTATTTCTTTGTTGATCCTTCCAAAGCTTGAAAAGCTTAATTTTGATCTTATTTATTGCCCGGAGGAGCTACGGGAGGAGGCGAAGCTGGAGGCATCATTCCCATCTGTTGCATCATTTTCATGTTGTCATAAACGCCCCAGTGTTCAACAGCCTTGCCATTTTTAAAGCGAATAATGTCAACACCCTCCATATTAATCTTTTTGTTTGTAGCTGGCATTCCCATAAAAGGGCCGGTATTGGTTCCAACACTCACAAAATACGCAATTACGGTGTCGCCCGCAGTTGCTATTGTCCTTATGGTTGTCTTCATATCAGGGAAAGCAGCCTTATGCATTTTACACATTTCTTTGACAGCCTCAAGCCCGGTTGATTTCATTCCGGGAGGCATATCTGAATGGGTTACCGCATCTTTTGCAATCCAGTTCTCAAGCGCCTCAGCATCGCCGGCATCAAAAGCCCTGATAATTTTAATGGTAGTTTCTTTATTTCTGGCAGATTGGCTTTTTGTTTGTTGGGCATACCCTGATGAAACAAACAGAAGAAGAAGAAAAGCCAGCAGAGAAAATCCTGTTTTCATAGCCGTAGATTTTAAGGGGTAAAGGGATACTTTTATCCAAGCATTAACTCTAATTTATGCACAAATATTTGAAAATGAGGCATTATAAGCCTAGCATTTTCAGATTGTATATACTGAGAAAATTTACCTTACGTGGGAAGGAACAACTGGAAGGGAAAATGCCATCGGGGCGTAATACCGACTAAGACTCCTTGTCATCCCGCCCCAAGGAGGGATCTTAAAGCGCTTTATTATGTGTATTGCCTAGGATCTCTCCCGTCGTTATAATGACATCGTTGTAATTTGTTGATTTTGAGTGGGATTAAAGCACTATGAAGGGTATCTATTGCCGTCTGCTTCAGCTGACGGATAAGGAATGTGTAAAGAAGGCTTTAGCCGCATTCATTAATGTGGCTAAAGCCCCTTCTAGTCTCAAAATCCGTTGACTGAAGTCAACGGCAATAGAAATCCAGATCAATAACATAATTAATACTGAAACTCATGCCATCCTTATAGTTTGTTTTTTTGCAAAAGGGCTGATTACTCGAGATGAAAAGTTTCATGTATAAATCTCAAAATGAAATAGTTGTCATCTCTAAAAAGCTCTTCTAAGATGACAAAGGCAGACTTGCAATCGCCTTAAAGTTGGATATATATGTAGGGGCAATTCATGAATTGCCCCTACATATAAAAAATGAGAAAAAAGAAAAGCGTTCCCTGCTTAAAACACCCGGAACGCTTCTTTTAGCAGAGTGGTTTCTCTCTATAAAAACGGTTTAACAGCTTTAAATAATGTGCGCAAGCTGGAAAAAATCACCAACGCGCCTACCCCTATTAAAGTAGTTTTAACCGGCAGCCTGCCTGCAAGCTTCGCGGCCAAAGGCGCAGCTAACAAGCCTCCTATAATTAAGCCAGCAATAGTTTCTATATGGCTTGTGCCCAATATCAAAAAGAATGTCAAGGCGCTTCCAAGAGTTACGAAAAATTCGGTTAAACTAACAGTTCCGATTACAAAACGGGGGCTTTTTCCTTTTGAAATAAGAGTACTTGTAACCAATGGACCCCATCCGCCGCCGCCGAAAGAATCTAAAAAGCCCCCGGCACCGGCTAACCAGCCCGCATGTTTAACTTTTCGCGAGGCACTACGTTTTGCAAAAGCCTTAAATAGAATACGAGCCCCTAAAAACAAGGTATAAACAGAAAGAACCGGGCGAATCCAGCCAGAATATTCTTCGCCAACGTAACACAGTAAATAAGAACCAGCAATAGCGCCCAGCACGCCCGGAATTACCAGCACCTTAAATAATTTTTTATTGATATTGCCAAAACGGTAATGGCTAAAGCCCGAGGCTCCACTCGAAAACATTTCGGCAGTATGAATACTTCCGCTAATTGCAGCAGGGTTTAAACCTGTTGATAATAAAATTGTGGTTGACATTACGCCATAACCCATACCTAAAGCGCCATCAACTAACTGGGCTATAAAACCTGCCATAAGCATCCAGCCGAAAGCAGCATCTAAATGTAAAACTGCAGTTTTAGCTTCATCCCAAAGAGACGATAAAGGCTGATAAGAAAAAGCCAAATGGCCAATTAGCATACATGCAAGGGCAAATAAACAACGGCTCGCAAACTTTTTCCAGTAAACTTCTTGCTTCTTTTCCTTCCCCTCGTTTTGATTGAATAATTTCTCAGCAATTAGTTGGTTGTCTGCCTCTACAGGATGTTTTACAGATACAAGGATTTTCTCGGCAGCTGCGTCTTTATAAATTCGCTCTGCCAAACTTGCATTTTCGGCGGCAATGACAACCAACCCATAGTTTTTTAGCATTTCTGGCCGGTAAGGCTCATTTATAATTCCGACCAAGGGATTCTCTTTCCCGAGTTTTATAATGGCATCATTAGCAGCTTCGGCTAAAAAATCGGTATATAAAAAAGGTGAATCTTTCGAGGTGGATTCAAATGCCGTATGAGCAGTCTCACCCCCTCCGACTATTAATATTTTAAAAAACTTATCGTGCAAGGGAGCTTCTTCTATCACGTAATCAGATCGTTCCAGGCTATTTACCTCTGTCATGCTGCAATTTTTATTTTGAAACGGTACAAATATAATATTATCTATAGAAATTGTAGAATATTATTTTTCTGGAAAATACAGCTCCTTGACGTGACATCTCAGTGACAAATCATTGATATAGACAAAGTATATCATTAAATTAGTATTCATCTAATCAGAAAAACTTGATACGGTTCATCCTCAATAATGAAAGCATAGAAACAAATCTTCCGGCTGGTACATTGCTGCTTGATTTCATCCGCTACCATCAACATCTTACAGGAACAAAGATTGGTTGCAGGGAAGGCGATTGCGGTGCATGCACTGTCTTAGTAGGCGAAATAAATAACGGCGAACTGGAGTATAAATCAGTTACATCATGCCTTACGCCTATTGGGAATGCGCATCACAAGCATATATTAACCGTTGAAGGGCTTAATTTTGAAGAGCTTAACCCGATTCAACAAGCAATTTGCGATGAAGGTGGTACCCAGTGCGGATTTTGCACTCCTGGTTTCATTGTATCAATGGCTGGCTTTTGCTTAAGCAGGAAAGAACCGTCTTACAGCAATGCTATAGCCTCAGTTGATGGAAATATTTGCCGCTGCACCGGATATAAATCCATTGAACGTGCACTTATGCATCTGAGCACTCTTTTAGCATCGAGAAAAAAGGCAGACCCCATTGAGTTTGCCACATCAAAATCCCTGCTTCCTTCCTATTTAAAATCAATTAAAAATCGGTTAAGAACATTATCGCTTCTTCCTAATGGTCTGGAGAAACGCCTGGGCGAAGACTTCAAGTTTGTTGGTGGCGGTACAGACCTTTACGTACAGCAACACGAAGCCATGGCTGAAGCTAATATCAGCTTTCTCGCCAATAAAAAGGAATTAAAAGGTATTACCAAAGAAGAAAACACGTGTATTATCGGGGCTGCTGCCACAGTCACTGATTTAATGGAATCGCCAGTTATTCAGCAGCATTTTCCGAATATTCGTGAGTTTGCCAAACTGGTTTCATCTACGCCAATACGTAATATTGCTACGCTAGGTGGAAACTTTGTAAATGCTTCTCCCATTGGAGACTTTACAGTTTTCTTTCTGGCTTTAGATGCCCGGCTAACGCTAACCGACGGCTATCAATCGAGGGAAATTTTACTTCGCCAATTCTATAAGGGATATAAGCAGCTGGATAAAAGTAAGGATGAATTCATTTCACAAATAAAATTTGAATTGCCTGCAGAAGGGATTTTTTTCAATTTCGAGAAGGTTAGCAAACGTACGCACCTAGACATAGCCAGTGTAAATTCGGCTATCTGTATCCGCGTTACGAATAATTTAATTGACTATGTAAGCCTTGCTGCTGGTGGCATTGCTCCTATCCCTCTCTTCCTGGCTAAAACTTCTGACTTTCTAAAGGGAAAAATTCTTAATGAGGAATTAATTGGCCAAGCAATTGCCATTGCCCAAACAGAAATATCGCCTATCAGCGATGCCCGCGGAACAGAAGAATATAAACGCCTGCTTTTATCACAGTTAATTAAAGCCCACTTTATCCGTTTATTTCCAGCTTTGCTTATTGATAAAATTTTAGCCGCATAATACCATGAACAACATTGATTCTAAAACTCATACTCGCGGCGAATCCATTTACCTGGACGATATACCTCTGGTACAAGGAACTCTCTTCGGCGCGGCATTTCCCTCGCCGGCAGCGCACGGTAAAATTAAATCACTTGATTTGTCAGAAGCTGAACAATCTGACGGAGTGATTAGAATATTTACCGCTAAAGACATTAAAGGCGAAAACCAGATTGGGGGAATTATACAGGATGAACCTTTACTGGCTGATGGCATGGTTGATTTTTGCGGAATGCCCGTAGCTTTTGTCGTTGCCAGATCTGCCGCACAGGCAAGAGCAGCAGTAAAGAAAATCAAAATAGAGATAGAAGCACTGCCAGTAATCACCGATCCCCGGGAAGCCCAGGCAAAAGGAATGCTGATTGTGCCTCCACGTACCTTTGTATTGGGGAACATTGAAACTGCCTGGAAAGACTGCGCTTACATTTTTGAAGGGAAAGCCGAAACCAATGGACAGGAGCATCTTTATATAGAAACACAAGGCGCTTATGCAATTCCACAGGAAAATGATGCTATAAAAATTTATTCGTCAACACAGAGCCCCAGGGCTACCCAACAAGCGTCGTGCAAGGTTACGGGCAAAGCAATGCACGAAGTTGAAGTAGAGGTGATTCGCCTCGGCGGAGCTTTTGGCGGTAAGGAGGATCAGGCGAATGCCTGGGCAGCCTTATGCGCTATGGCAGTTCAGCATTTGAAAAAGCCTGTTAAATACTCGCTGGAAAGGGTTGAGGATATGGCAATGACCGGCAAACGGCACCCTTACTCTTCGGATTTTAAAATAGGTTTTGATAAAAGCCTGAAAATTCTTGCATATGAGGTTACCTTTTTTCAAAATGCCGGTGCCACCGCAGATCTTTCTCCCGCCGTTTTGGAACGCACTCTTTTCCACTGCACAAACAGCTATTTCATTCCCAATGTAAAAGCAAGGGCTTATAGCTGCCGCACCAATTTACCCCCAAATACTGCTTTCAGGGGATTTGGCGGGCCACAAGGAATGTTTGTTATCGAGGCTGCCATAGCTAAAGCTGCTAACGAACTTAAAATTGAAGCCTCTGTGATACAAAAAATCAATCTCATAAAAACCGGAAACGAGTTTCCCTATGGCCAGCTTGCTGTAAGCGAAGCCTGGAAATGCTGGGAGAAAGCCGAACACAAATATGATATTGAGTCTATTCGGAAGGAAACTGCCGACTTTAACGCTGCAACTACGCTTTATAAAAAAGGATTTTCCTTTATGCCCGTTTGCTTTGGAATTTCGTTTACCAATACCATGATGAATCAGGCAAGGGCTTTGGTCCATGTGTACACGGATGGAAGTGTTAGCGTGAGTACAGGAGCAGTAGAAATGGGACAAGGTGTTAACACTAAGATTTTACAGGTTGCCGCACAGGTTTTTTCCATTAGTGCCAATAGGGTTAAACTACAAAACACAAGCACTCAACGCATTGCAAACACATCTCCATCCGCTGCTAGTGCCACTGCCGACTTAAACGGCAAGGCTACATTAATGGCCTGTACCGAAATTTTAAAGCGGCTAAAACAATCGGCAGCCGATGATTTGCATGTAGACGTAAACCGCATCAGTCTCAAAAATGAGTTGGTATACATTGACAATGAGCCAACCGAACTCGACTGGAACCGACTGGTAATGGCAACATTTTTAAAACGCATTTCCCTTTCAGAGCATTCGCATTATGCTACGCCGGAAATTTATTTCGATAAATTAAAGGAAAAAGGGCATCCTTTTGCCTACCATGTTTATGGAACTGCAATTACTCAGGTAACAGTAGATTGCCTTCGGGGAACGTACGAAGTGGACGCTGTAAAGGTAGTGCACGACTTTGGGCACAGCATTAATCCAATTATCGATCGCGGACAGATTGAAGGGGGCATTGTGCAAGGAATGGGCTGGATGACGATGGAGGAGTTAATTTATGATGAACAGGGTAAACTTCGCTCTAATGCACTATCTACTTATAAAGTTCCTGATATTTATTCAGTACCGAAGTTACTGGAAATTGATTCTCTGGATACCCCGGCAGACAACCTGGCGATATTCCGGTCGAAAGCAGTTGGCGAGCCCCCCTTGATGTACGGTATTGGCACTTACTTCGCTTTACGGAATGCTATAAAAGCATTTAATCCGGAAGCTGATGTTCCCTATTCGGCACCTATGACACCAGAAAAAACATTGATGGCACTGTACGCTAATAAGTTTAAAAAGAATCGGAATGAGGCAAAAGACAGTCTGGAACTTAATTAGCGAAAGCCTGGAAGCCAGTATTCCGGTAATGTTGTTATATGTACTTGAGAGCAAAGGGAGCAGTCCCGGAAGGCAGGGTTTTGCTATGGCTGTCGACTTGAAAAATGAAATGGCAGGCTCCATCGGCGGCGGCATTATGGAACACAAATTTGTCGAGCTAGCAAAAGAACAGCTTAAAGAAAACTCGACTGTTCTTTATTTGCGCAAACAAATTCATGATAAAAGTGCTGCCAAAAATCAAAGCGGCATGATTTGCTCAGGCGAACAAACAATTTTATTATACAGAGTCAAGCCAGAAGATCTGGAAATCGTACAGAAGATCAAAGCCAGCCTCGACGAAAATAAAAATGGGTTGCTTAGGCTGTCGCCAGAAGGGTTAGACTTTGAAGATATTGTTCCAGACTGGAATTATTGGTTTTCTTTTAAGGATGACAAAGCTTGGGTTTACAAGGAGAAAACCGGATTCAAAAATCATCTTTTTATCATTGGTGGGGGGCACTGCGCACTAGCATTATCTATGGTAATGAGTCCAATGGATTTTCATATTCACCTATTTGATGACCGCAAAGAGCTAAATACTTTCCTTCAGAATGATGTTGTCCAGGAAAAAAGAATTGTAGATGACTATAGTGAATTAGAGCAAATTATTCCGTCAGGGAAAAATCACTACGTAATCTGCATGACCTTTGGCTACCGTACCGACGATATTGCCATTCGGGCATTGCTTGATAAAAACTTTAAATATTTCGGAGTTCTTGGCAGCTCAGCTAAAATCAAAAAAATGTTTAATGACTACCTTGCAGAAGGTATACCCGAAGAAAAACTTGCAAAAATACACTCGCCGGTTGGCTACCAGATAAAAAGCCAGACACCCCAGGAAATTGCAATCAGCATTGCAGCAGAAATTATAAAAATTAAGAACGAAGATTTATAGCAATCATCTCGCCTCGCTAACTACACCTAAGGATAAAGTCCTTAAAACTACTTAGCGACACAATACTAGTATTATTATATGGATTCCTTGAAAACAGTAACTTATCTCCTGTAACAAAGTAATTTACCTTTGCCGTGTCACAGAGGGCAAATAGATAATTATCCTTAGGATCGGAAATAACCGCAGGAATTACTTCAATACTATAATATTTTGTAAGCTCATTATGAAGCTCAATAATCTTATTAGCGATTGCTAGAGGAACAACTTTGCTTAGTTTCGGCCTTCTAAGCACGTGGTAAATTTCAGAAGATAATTCTTCACAAGTTACGATTTCAATATTTTTGAGATATAGCTGAATTAAAAAATCTGTTTGTCTACTTATTGCAAGCGAGATCCAAATATTACAATCTAATAATACCTTCACTACTTAATACCTTACTTTACGGATTTCTTTTACAATATCCTCCATTGATAAGTCGTTTTCCGCAGGTATTCCCTCATTAACCTCGCCTGCTAGTTTTTTTAGCCTTTCTAATTTCTCTTCCTCTACAGCTGTCCCTCCCAATTTCTTTACAAAATCTAGAAGGCTTTTTGCTTTATTATCAGGAATTTGAATTGTTAGAGTTGTCATCTTACAGCTATTTATACAAAAATAATCAATTATTTAGTTAGCTTTTGGAAAATATCAACTTTCAATTTCTGTAAAAAAATGTTTTCTTAACTTCTTTTTGTTTTTATAAAGAGTTTCTTAATTGCTTTTGTTATATAAGTATTTGCATGATCGAAATAAAAATAATTGAACATAACAGTGATGATTATACCCAAATGGTTAACCTTAGAAATGAGGTGTTAAGAAAACCGCTTGGGCTGCATTTTACCGAAGAATATCTCGAAAACGAAAAAGGTACAAAGTTAATTGGCTTATTTAAAAATCAATTACTTATTGGATGTTGCTTGCTAAGATCAATATCTACGGATGTTATCCAATTACAACAAATGGCTGTCGACTCTGATCTTCAGAAACATGGAATCGGCACTAAACTGGTTGAATTTGCTGAAAATGAAGCGCGTAAAGCAGGATTTAATAAAATATTCCTACATGCCAGAAAAACCGCTATTGGTTTTTATGAGAGGTTGGGATATTCTGTTATGGGTGAGGAATTTGAGGAAGTAAGTATACCTCATTTTATGATGAAAAAGGAACTATGACTTTGATTATAAATTTAGCGGCTAATTTTAGTAACCGCTAAATCCATAATGTTAAGGTTTGTTTAGGATATTAATCGCCTTTTGAAACACTATATAGTTCGTGCCAATCTTGCCTGTCTAAATCAATTTTAAACGCGTTAGCAATGTTGCGAATACGCTGCTCGCTGGTTGTGCCGATTAAAGGCAATGCACCTAATTTAACCAGCCAGGCAACCGCTAAAGACTCTATGTCCACACCATATTTTGGCGCAATTTCAGATAGTTTCTCTCTTACACGTTGAGCAAGCGGATCTGCGCCTTCGGCAATACGGCCTTCGGCTAATGGAGCAGAGGCTAATGGGCGCATATAGCGTTGTTTAATATAATCTAGCTGCCCATTATCTAATGCAGAAGTATTAAGCAGATTGAGCTCAATGTGGTTAGTTACAATTCTGTTTTTAACGTAGGCTGCCAGTAACTGGTGCTGAAATACTGAAAAATTGGCAACGCCGATATTCTTTATTTTTCCGGAATCCCTTAATCGCTCAAGAGTAACAGCGGTCTCTTCAAGGTTAGAAACCGGATCTAAATGGTCTAATAAAAATATATCCAGATAATCCGTTTGCAACTTCTTCAGTGAATTCTCGACACTTTTGATAATGTGTTCGCTGGAGGTATCGTAGTGCTTAATCCTCACTTCAGGTGCCGATGGGTGCGGAATACGCAAACCACATTTACTGAACAGCACTATATCTTCTCTTTTTATGGAGCTTTTCTTAATTACATTGCCAAATACTTCCTCGCATTGAAATGAACCGTAGCAATCGGCATGATCAAATGTATTGATTCCCAGCTCGAGACATAAGTTCACAATCCTTTCCATGGTTTGAGGCGTATGATCCACCTCTTCGCTCCAGCGGTAAAAGCCATACACAGCAGGAGAAACCTTTGGGCCAGCATCGCTTAAATATATTTTATCCATACCAAATTTTTGTCTTGTTACAATTATCGCATTTAATGCAAACTAAAAGAATTTAAATTTGAATTATTTTAGTTTGCATTAAACCAAAGAAGAAACTACTCACAAATTTCACACTTTGTAACAAATTCACTTCAATTGTAACTCACTAAGAAAGAGCACCGTAAAATGAGCATATCATCAAACATCTTAACCTACTTGATATGTTTAACCAGTGTACCTATGTTTTCTATGAAGGCTATTTACGAGAAGTAGTTGGAGCTTTTAACGATAATTTAATTATTGAAAATGAGAATCAATACGTCGTTATTCCAGCCAATATCTATCCGCTTTTGAACCTGGCTGACTTGCCTCTGAATGATTAGTACTTGGATTGGACATTTTTATCAAGCGAGTTTATATATACCTCAACATTAGTATAGCTTTTTGTCAAAGTGTACAAATTTCCATCAGATGAGTTTTTAGGATTAAGATTCTGTTTAACTTCCCAGGCATCTGGCATTCCATCTAAGTCCGTATCGGTAGGCGGTACTCCTTGTTTAAGCGCCGGCCAGGCATTAACCGTTTTATTGTAGGGGGTACCATGAGGAAATCCACCCTGCACATCAATTATTTTTCCGCTTCTATTTTGCACGTCTTTGATGATTCGCTCATCTAAAGTATCTCTCTTAGGCATGCTCGCACCCACATGGCCTAGTACGGAAAGATAGGCAGCTTCTGCCGATTGCGGAGTTACTTTTATTGCATCAAAAGCGGAGTTCGCCTTAGCCTTTTCTTTATCAGCTTCAGTGCCTTTATTCATTTCCACACCCTCCCAGTTATTTGCAGTTACATCTGGGGCGCCATCAACATAATTGCTACTAATATAAAATTTACCAAAGGGAATTTTCCCTTCCAGTTTATAAGGATTCGCCACCCGGTATTTTACATTTTTAGCCGTATTGGGGCCGTACTTATAATAATTGTTTACAATATTGTAATTTCCTCCCTCACCCGCGTACACGTTGTTAATACCCCAGTTGTAGATTACGTTGTTTTGAAAATCCACAAATTCCTGGGGAATATGCCTGTTACCCTCAAACCTTGGTGTACGGCTGTTACAATGGGCAAATAAGTTATGGTGTGCTGACAGGTGTGCCCCTCCCCAGATGCCGCCGAATCCGTGGTGCTCAAAATCGGTATCCGCGGTTTCAAAATGGTATGAATAATTTAGAGGTTCAGAAATTAAGTTCCATTGCAGAGTAGTGCTATCGCCCGCGTAAACCGAAAATGCTTCGTCGGTACTCCAACTGATAGAGCAATGGTCTACAATGATATTTTTACGCTTATTTCCCCCGCTTAATGCATCATCAGAGCCTGCACCATTAACCTTGCCTTTATTTTGGTTTTTATCTCCCATGCGGAAACGGATATGCCTTAATATCACATTGCTGGCACTTATACCTACCGGATAGTCGGCGATACAAATTCCGTCGCCTGGGGCAGTTTGGCCAGCTATTGTTATGTTGTCCTTGCTAATATGCAGAGGCGCTTGAAGGTGTATAGTTCCAGAAACCGCGAATACAACAATACGAGGGAAGTTTGAATTAAAAGCCTGCCGGATACTACCCGGGCCACTGTTATTAAGGTTAGTGACATACAGTACTTTACCTCCCCTGCCGCCAGTGGCGAATTTCCCAAACCCTTCCGCGCCTGGAAATGCAATTTGTTGGGCTATCGCCTCATTAATAAAAAATAATGATACTACGCAGACAGCAAATGCCTTGATTAACTTGAATTTCATCTTAAATTACTAAGCTTTTTGAATGAGTGTGTGTGTTGTTTTATAAAGGCCTATAAAATTCTAAATTAAGCTGTTTTTGCTATCAATAATACATTTAAGGCGTTCTGTAATAGATTATTTACGCAATCGTTCACGGGAACGATTGCCTTTGACAGAATCTGGGTACAATTAAAAAGCCGGAAGATTTCTCTTCCGGCATAAACTAAACTATAAATTGATTATTGAGTTTAAATGAAGTACTTTTTTTATTGCTTCAGCAATTTCACAGTTGATTTTTCTGAACCATTCTCAAATACCACTGCATAATAACCCGAAGCAAGTGATGAAATATCAAGCACTGTTTTATTTGAGCCTTTGGCTACTAGCTGAGTAACAGCAACGAGCCCTTGTAAGCTTAGAACTTTTAAAGTTGCATTATCCCCCCCAATATTGTGATTCACACTAACAGATGTTTGCGATGTTGGGTTAGGATATACCGATAAGATTAAGCTTCCTTTATTCTCGACTTGAACTACTTTACTATCTGATGATTTTCCGTCTTTATCAATTTGTTTAATACGATAGTAGTTAACTCCTGATGCAGGAGCGATATCGGTAAAAATATAGTTATTGGTACCTGCTGTGTTGTTAGATGCGATTGAACCAATTGTTGCGAAACCTGCGGATGTTTTTCTTTCAATGGCAAAGCTTTTGGTGTTCACCTCATTTGCAGTTGACCATGATAGCTTTACTTGTTTTGAGATACCATCAGTTAATTTAGCATTGAATGATAGGAAATCGAGAGGAAGAACACTAGGGTTTGATGCGGTAAGCCCAGAAATTACCATCTGCCTACTCATCAAATATCTGCTAGATGGCAGTGCTGTATCTATTAAATAAGGATAAAACCGGATATAAAATGACTGTCCCGGCGCTAATATTACATTTAAACCATCGAATGTCAAAATTCTCTTTGATTCAGTCATTGCGGCTGCTCCGGTACTAATTGCCACAACTGGCTGCGCTTCAGTGGCGCTATACGATTGAGCTGTGCCATCCGCTAGAAAATATGCGCCGGCGACAGGCATATTAGAGAAGTTTGAACCATCTGTTGAATATTTAACTACCAGGCGTAAATTCCCTGTTCCTCCGCCTAACACAGTCACTTTTGCAGTAGTTACTTTAAAATATTGCCCTGCTGCAGGCGACACTTTATATTGTAAATAGGCATCGGGATTGTATGCGTTGTTATAAGGCAGTTGAGGCTGGTCCGTTGTTGACCTGGTTCTTTGGAAGCCTGTAGCATCTGTAATAGAAGTTACAGATGATGAATAACTAAATGCTTCCATCGTTCCTCCCTGTGGGTCTGCCTGAATGCTACCTGTAGTAGCAACTGTACCAGGAATATTAGAAGAACTCGCAGGCTGCCAAATAGCAGAGGCAGCTGTCTGCGCAATTAATTTAGAAAGAGAAAAGAAAATTAATGAACTGGCTAAGAGTAGACTTTTCTTCATAAAAATAGGTTTAATTAGTTTTGCTTGACGACAAATCTAAAAGGGATTGTCATTTATTTGCGGGAGAGGGCAACCTTTTTTTACGCAATCGATCCCGGCAACGATGCCGCCCTCAAGCTACTTACCTCAATCCATTCAACGGCAAATAAGCCTCCTACATCACCTTAGTTTTTAATAAATTGCTTAGCCATTTTAACCGCTCCATCTACATAGTTTAGCATATAATTTCCGGTTGCAAGGCCTGTCAAATCCACCTGAGAAGAAACCGAATTTTGCAATGGCTTTAAACTGATTAGGATTTTGCCATCAATACTTTTAATTTGAATAAGCGCATTACTTCCTGCCTTAACGTGATTAAGCTTTAATACTTTATTAGCCGGATTGGGGTATAAGATAAATGCGGATGCATCATTATTTAACACCGTGATAATTTTATCATAATATTTAAAATCACCGTTCGCATCCACCTGCTTCAATCGGTAATAAGAATAACCGATTGACGGGTTTTCATCAACAACAGAATAAGTATGGATTCCAGCGGTGTTTTTTGAGCCTAACTCAGCTATAGCTTCAAAATATTTACCATTAAGGCTTCTCTCAACTACAAACCGGGACGTATTTACTTCATTAGTAGTTTTCCACTGAAGCGAAACATATTTATTAAGGCCCGAAGTTAGTACCGCATCAAAAGATACAAATGTTAGAGGCAGGGTAACCCCCACCGGGCCGTAAATAGTTAGGTTGTCTATATTCATTGTTACCCCTGCCGGCTTGGCAATTTTAAGCCTATTTACCGAAAGGCTATTGATATTGATCGTCATTAACTCGAATAAAGAGCTTTTTGACTGATTACTTATCCCTGTTGTGCTCCAGGTTGCCCCGCCATCGGTGGATGTATACACCAAAATGCTATTTACTCCAATGCTGGATCTTAAAATCTCATTAAATGTAATTTTCGAAATACCTTGTGAAAATATCGGTGTTATTAGGTAAGGAGCTTCTGTCAAGCTATAAGTGGTTGTAGTACTTGCGTTACCATTTAAAATCTTTAAGCTGGGATTAGCATTTCCCGAGGCCCATTGGTTAGCCGCATCTGAAGAAGATACACTTCTTTCTTCCTTTTGCGCCCCGTATAAAATCCATTGTCCGTTACTTTGACTGGAATTGGCAATAGCAGCTGGCGTATTTATAGACGTTACTGAAGTGCTTGTAAAAGGTTCTGTCCAGTATGCCGAAGCAACCGCACGGTAATAAGAAACAACGCTACTGTAAGTAAAGCCAGAGTTGTTATCTGTGATTTTGATCCGGTAATAAGATGTGCCACCAAGCGTAGAATTGTCTGTGTAAGCATATTCTGCCAAAGAGGATTGATTAGTGGCGCTTACATCAGCAAGGCTTGAGAAGTTAACATTGTCGCTGCTTCTTTCAATAGTAAATTTTTGCAGATTGGTTTCGGATGAAGTTGTCCATTTTACATCCGCAGCCAGCTCCGATCCAGATTTAGCAACAACGCCAAAGCCTAAAAAGGATGTTGACTGAGCGGAGCCTGAAATTGAATTAAGGTAAACTTCAAGCATTGTAAATCCCTGTCCATTAACAGTGTTTCGGTCTGTCTCGTCATTAGGATTTAAAGAATTAGCTAGCTCCCAACTATCAGGCATGCCATCGTGGTCTGAATCGGCCGCGGCTGTTCCCGATGCATAGTTAGGCCAGCCTCCAACTTCAGCCGGGGAATCAATAATTCCATATTTACCGGAGGTCGCCCCTTGCTTATAAGCGGTTCCCGTGGCAGTTTCACTTACTATGCGCGTATCTACGGCATCCCGCACCGGTAACAAAACTCCTGCATTTGCTAAAACAGCCTCATACGCCGCCTGAGCTGTTTGAATGCCGATAGCTGCGCCGCCAACATCAAACGCAGATACTGACTTTGATGAAGCCTGGCTTTCAGCTGGAATATTGGAAAGATCTACCCCTGTCCAGTTGTCGTTCGTTTTAGAAGTACTGCCGCTCATGATGTTTCCATTTATAAACCATTGCCCTACTCCTTTTGCAGAAGCGGCAGTATAGCTTGGCTGTACAAACAGGATAGACGCTGCCGCCGGCCCTGGCTTGTAGTAGTTATTCACAATATTTACTTGCGACGTGCCTCCATTTATTTCAACCTCGCCACCGTAGGCTGCGCCCGAACTTCCCGAGTTATAAATTACGTTGTTACGATAATCAACCAAGGCAATCGTATCGTGAGCCCTTGCCCCATTAAACCGAATTGCCCGGCTGTTTTCATTGGCAATTAAATTATGGTGGTACGATGCATACTGTCCACCCCAAACACCGCCATAGGAACGCAAGCCTTTAGCGTGGCCTGCATTATACAAACCTTCACTAATGATACTCCATTGCACGGTTACATTTTTGGTATCGTACATTGCAGCACATTCTTCATTAGCCCAACTAAAAGAGCAATGGTCAATAATTACGTCATGGCAGTTTTCCATGTCAAAGCCATATACGCCGGTCGATAAAGTGCTTCCCGGCCTCGAGCGTATATACCTGATAATAATATTACCATGGTTACCACCCTGGCTAATTGCCCGTGCCCCATTAACAATTAGTGAATGTCCTTTAAGGCAAATTCCGTCTCCGGGAGCTGTTTGCCCTGCAATGGTTAAATTTGAACGATAAATTCTGAGTTCGGAAGCCAGCGTAATGGTACCGCCTACCTTAAATACGATCGTTAAAGGTTCGCCGGGAAATGCTGCCAATGCCGCCCGTAAGCTACCTTCTCCCGAATCATTTAAGTTGGTAACTTCATAAATTTTGCCACCTCTTCCACCAGTGGCAAATCTTCCAAAACCCTCCGCGCCAGGAAATGCCAACTGCTGAGCTGAAACGACAAAAACGTTTATTAAAAGGATAACTAAGACTGAAATTCTTTTCATAATCAGGAGTACTATTGTTTAATAAGTTTTTGTGAATATTTCTCTTCGCCGTTATCGAACACAAGGACAAAAATGCCGGCAGGCAAACTCGATATATCTACAATTGATTTTTGTAATCCCTTAGACACTGGTTGGTTGTAAACCTTTTTTCCTGAAGTAGATATTATGGAAATATTTCCTTCTGTATTTGGCATGTTGAGTTCAACAGCAAGCTTATCAGAAGCAGGGTTGGGATAAACATTAATTTGCCCATCGATAAGATTTCGAACCGGCTCAACAGCACTATATGTATACACGCCATCCAGATCATTCATCTTAAGGCGATAATATGATGTACCGCCGAGAGGACAATTGTCATTGAATAAATAATTAACCGACGACATATTTTTTGAAATAACTTCGCCAATCTTCACAAACTTCTTTCCGTCTCCACTCCTTTCTACCTCAAAATTCTTGGTGTTGGCTTCGTCGGCTGTTTGCCAGTTTAGCTTTACTAGTTTGGTTAAGCCATTAGTTAAGGATGCCTTAAATGCCACTAATTTTAAAGGCATAGTTTGCGTTGTTGTAGTTCCTGAGATAACTACATTTTTTTCTACAAGATATTTTGTGGCACTAGCTGTTGAAGGCCACCATGGATAAACTCTCAATGTAAAAGTTTTACCACTTGACACATTTATAGACAAGTTACTATAAAAAGCTGTTAAATAGCTATTATCATTACTTGCAATAGCTGGCAAAGTTAACGGCGTCGGCCCGTTAAGTTTTGTACCTGCCGTAACAAAACCATCCAGCGAGTATTCTATGTTTGCCCTCATTACATTGGTGCTTCCCGCCGGGCCAAAATCTATTGAAACATCAGTTACGGTAAGCACCTTTCCACTTGCTGGAGAAATTGTATACTGCACATATTGATTGGCTACATTTCCTGACTGGTTAGCTGGCCAACCTATCGGCGTAGCGGTATTTCCACCGTTAGGAAGCACTCTCTGGGCTGTATACGAAACAAAGCTTGCGTTATTAGCAGAACCGGCATTAAAGGTTGCATAATTTTTAACAGACATGTTAGCATCCATGGTTTGCGCGGTTGCTGTGACATCACCTGTAGTTACAACAGATTGATCGGCGGTTAGGGCCCATGTTGCAGAAGCCGGATCTTGGCTTGATGTAGTAACGGCTACCAGAGAATTCAGGTAAACTTCCAGCATGGTATAACCATCGCCGTTTCGGTTATTTCTATCAGCTGCACTATTAGGGTTTAGTCCCTTACTCAGCTCCCAGGTATCTGGCATTCCATCGTGGTCAGTATCAGTAGGCGCATCAACAGAATTAAGTTGAGGCCAGGCAACTTGGCTTATAGAGTAGTTTGTGCCATGGACATATCCTCCCTGAACGTCAATTATTCTTCCGGTTCGGTTCTTAACATCGTTAATTATACGCTCATCTAAAGTGTCTCTTTTCGGAAAACTGGCTCCAGCCCCATTAAGCACATTTACATAAGCGGTTGTAGCCGAAGTTTCTGAGTTCAATGCCGGTAGCGAAAATGGAGTAGTTACCTTTGATAAAACTGTATCAGCAAGATCGCCGCTTTTCATGGTTACACTTAACCAGTTATTATTGGTATTCGCTGTGGAACCATCCACATAGTTCCCTTTAAGGTAGTATTTAGCATAGGGATAAGCATCACTATCATCAATGCCTACTACTTGAAATTTTCTGCTGGTTGTACTCGGCCCGTACTTATAATAATTATTTACGATGTTGTAATATCCACCATCGCCCCCATAGATATTATTTATTCCCCAATTATAAAGCACGTTATTTCTGAAATCGCACATTTCAGCCCCCTGCATAGGGTTTGTATAGGTACTTACCCCAGCGAAACGAGGAGTTCTATTTTTACAGTGAGCGATAAGATTATGATGAAAAGAGCCATGCCTTGATCCCCAGATACCGCCGTAACCATGATGTTCAAAATCGGTATCGCCAGTTTCGAAGTGGTACGAATAGTTTAAAGGCTCAGAAATAATGTTCCACTGCAAAGTGAGGCTATCTCCTCTATAAATAGTTAGCGCTTCGTCAGTACTCCAACTTATAGAACAATGGTCAATAATGATATTCTTACCTCCAAGGTTTCCTAGTGCATCGTCAGAACCTGCGCCATTCACCATTCCGGTATTTTGATAGCGGTCGCCCATACGGCAACGGATATACCTGATGATGACATTATCCCCACTAATTACAACAGGATAATCGGCGATACAAATCCCATCACCCGGCGCTGTTTGTCCTGCAATAGTTGTATTCTTGGGAATGTTCAATTTAGAAGTGAGGCGGATAGTGCCAGAAACTCTGAAAACAATAGTACGATGAGGATAAGTAGTACTCGATTGGCTGCAAGCATACCTCAAACTCCCAGCCGAATTAACATCGGTTAAATTGGTTACCTCGAAAACTGTAGTAGCAGCCGAGGTTGTCCCCCGCCCTCCCGAAGTAAATTTACCAGCACCTTCAGCCCCCGGAAAAGCAATAGTTTGTGCATCTGCACTTAAGACTGTAACACTAGCGATAAATAAGGTTAAAAGGTTAAAAAAGAATCGTGTAAAAATTACTTTCATGAAAATTTAGTTACTTCCGAAATTGATGCAAACGTTTGCTCTTACAGGAGACATTAGAATATTCTGCGCCTCACCATAAGATTCAATGCACTAAAAACTAAGAATTGTGTTTATAATAATTGGTTCTGAAAGCCAATTTAACAAGAATTGACCAAAGCTTTTTTAATAGATGGGCGATATTTTAATGCAAACGATACCGGGAACGATTGCGCATTTTCCCTATTTGAGAGAGGAAATAAAGCACATAAAATCAATAAATTAGCATAGGCTATAACCAATACAAAAATTAACTCACAAACCCAAATGAAGAAGTTTTTAACAACAGTAATTGCATTGCTTGCCTTTGCATTACATTCTAATGCACAAACCGCAGATGCCTCGAAACCAGAGCTAACTAAAGAGGAAAAAGCCAAACTTAAGGCTGCTAAAGAAGCAGAAGAGAACCAGGCCTATGTTTTAGCTGGCCTCAATGAACAGGAAATTGCACAAGTAAAAGCTGTTGTTACTGAAATGAACCAGAAAGGAAAGGATTTAAGAGCCAGCTCTTTAACTGACGAAGAAAAGGACCTTAAAAGAAAAGAACTTAATGAAGAGAAGAAAACTAAACTGAAAGCCATTATGGGCGATGAACGCTACAAAAAATGGGGACAAATACGCAAGGAACTTGCCGCTAAATCGACGGCTCCGGCTAATAATTAAGATTTTTTATTTCCAGTTTTCAAGCAGAAGCCGCCAAAAATGGTGGCTTTCTTTTTTGCGCTTGATGAAACTGTAGACTTACTTACTTTCGAAATCCCTACATTTAGGCGGCGAAAGTGGAATTCAACTCCATAATCTAAAAACACAAAAAAAGCAAGGCTCTCCCCCTTTAAATGGGCTAGTAGGGCTATCAGAAACCGCAAATACTAAGTATTGTGCATACATTTTCTATAGTTTGCACGGAACAATATCATAGTGGTAGCTTGACATAGCATTAAGGGATTTAAAATGGCAATCAACAATAAGTACATATTCAAGTCCGAGCGCCTAGGATTTAGGGACTGGCTGGAAACGGACCTGGAATTGATGGCGGAGATAAATTCTGATCCTGTCGTTATGGAGTTCTTTCCAGGAATTCCTGACAAAAGCCAAACCCTG
This sequence comes from uncultured Pedobacter sp., assembly GCA_966211215.1. Classification (GTDB taxonomy): domain Bacteria; phylum Bacteroidota; class Bacteroidia; order Sphingobacteriales; family Sphingobacteriaceae; genus Desertivirga. Next base: position 5,521 of record CBIHNR010000025.1, on the reverse strand, counting down.
AACTTCATTGAAAACATGCAAAAACAGTTTGCGGCTAAAAGCTTTTGTTACTTCGCTGTTGATAAACTTGATAGCCAAAAATTTATTGGTTTTATTGGCTTGTCTGAAAAAACGTTTGAAGCGGATTTTACTCCCTGTGTTGATATCGGCTGGAGGTTAAGTGCCAGGGAGTGGAATAATGGCTATGCTACCGAAGGCGCCAGGGAATGTTTGGCTTATGGTTTTAAAGAACTGAATATTAAAAAAATTTATTCCATCGCACCTGTGATAAATCTTAAGTCGGAACGAATAATGAAGAAAATTGGAATGAAAAAAGTGAAGGACTTTAAACACCCACTGCTATTGGGAGACAAAAGGCTACAAGATTGCGTACTTTATGAAATCGAAAATACACGCTAGAAGAAAAAAAGAAAGCCGCCTTTTGCAGCTTTCTGTCTGTATAAATTAGATCAATAACCTTACTAGGCTGCTGTTTCCTCAATTGTCACCGCACTGGCAGCCCCTTGAGCCTCATCTTTCTCAACCCTTAAATTACCAACAATATGTTGTTGGCGGGTCGGGGTATTTTTGCCCATAAAATATTCTAAAAGTGAGTGTATGTTGGCATCCCTAAGAATAACAGGCTCAAGGCGAATGTCCTTGCCGATAAATAGCCCGAATTCATCCGGCGATATCTCTCCAAGCCCTTTAAATCGTGTGATCTCTGGCTTTGCTCCCAATTTTGCAATTGCTTTTTGCTTTTCTTCTTCGTTATAGCAGTAAATTGTTTCTTTCTTATTTCTTACCCTGAATAACGGAGTCTGAAGAATAGAAACGTGCCCAGCTTTAACAAGGTCTGGAAAAAACTGCAGGAAGAATGTCATCATCAATAAACGGATGTGCATTCCGTCGACGTCGGCATCGGTAGCAATCACAATATTATTATATCGCAAAGCATCCAAGCCATCTTCAATGTTAAGGGCATGCTGTAGCAAATTAAACTCCTCGTTCTCATAAACTACCTTTTTTGTTAGGCCAAAGCAATTCAATGGCTTACCTTTTAAGCTGAAAACAGCCTGGGTCATTACATCCCGCGATTTTGTAATAGAACCACTTGCCGAATCACCCTCTGTTATAAATAAGGTAGTTTCCTGTTTGCGTTCATGGTTATCCTCAAAATGCACTTTACAATCACGTAACTTTCTATTATGTAAAGAGGCTTTCTTAGCTCTCTCATTAGCAAGCTTCTTGATACCGGCTATGTCTTTACGCTCCCGCTCAGATTGTAGTATTCGCTTTAACAGTGCATCCGCTGTCTGCTGGTTCTTGTGTAGATAATCATCCAGCGCCTTCTTCACAAAATCGTTTATAAACCCACGAACGGTTGGCCCCTCAGGCCCGATGTTTTGCGAACCTAGTTTTGTTTTCGTTTGCGATTCGAAAACAGGCTCCTGGACTTTGATCGCAATAGCACCTACTATTGAAGCTCTTACGTCGGAAGCATCAAATTCTTTTTTGTAAAACTCGCGAATGGTCTTTACTACAGCTTCGCGGAAAGCAGCCTGGTGAGTACCCCCCTGAGTTGTATGCTGTCCATTCACGAACGAATAATATTCTTCTCCGTATTGTTGCCCGTGGGTCATTGCAATTTCGATATCCTCACCTTTAAGGTGTATTATCGGATAGCGCAACCCTTCCTGATCAGTATTTTTCACCAATAAATCATGGAGGCCTTTTTCAGAGAAATATTTCTGCCCGTTGAAATTTATGGTTAAGCCGGAATTAAGGAATACGTAATTCCAGATCATATTTTCAATAAACTCAGGAATAAAACGGTAATTCCTGAATATGGTATCGTCGGGAATAAAATTAATCGCCGTACCATTACGTTGAGTAGTATCTTTTTCCGGTTCTTCCCTGACTAACTCACCTTTGGCAAACTCGGCTATTTTTGTGCGGCCATCTCTGTATGATTGTACCGTAAACCCTGTAGAAAGCGCATTTACAGCTTTTGTACCCACACCATTTAATCCCACCGACTTTTGGAAAGCTTTAGAATCATATTTACCGCCGGTATTAATTTTAGAAACGCAATCTATTACCTTTCCTAAGGGGATACCCCGGCCATAATCTCTTACCGAAACTTTGTGTTCGCTAATATTGATGTCAATCGTTCTTCCAGCACCCATAACAAACTCATCAATCGAGTTGTCAATTATCTCCTTTAACAACACGTAAATACCATCATCATAGGCAGAACCATCGCCTAACTTCCCGATATACATACCAGGGCGCAGCCTGATATGTTCTTTCCAATCCAGCGAGCGGATACTGTCTTCACTATAATTTACATTCTCGGCCATTCTATCAATAAATGAATTTAGAATACAAAACTAAAAATTTTCGCAAGTACGTCAATATGCACTATTTACTTGGCTTATAGTCCTGTTTTATATACAGGGCTTATATTTCAGTACATAGGCAGGATGATTGTATTCGATTAAAAAACGCATATTCGGTTACAAAACACCAATAAACCGGCTCTCTGTTAGCAATTGCGTGATACAATTACACAAATAAAGGCTTCGTTTGTCCAACCGGCAGCTATCTAGGCGCTTTGGTATAGATTATGATTATTATTTATCATAATTACGATACGAAGAGATATGGTGGTAAATAAATTAAAATTACCAAAGGAGTTGAAGGAAAAAAAAAGTAAGCCTGAAAAGGATTGGGACAACCCCACTAATCCTGAAAACGCAGAAGATTCAAGAGACGTAGAACAATTGATACGTCAGAAAAAAGAGGCAGAACGCCGTAAAGACAATCTCAGCGGAAGCCCCGAAGAAACAAAATAACATTATAAATAGGCGATATAAACTGGTAACCCTACCATAAATCCCTACATTTACCTATATACACTCGTTCTTTTTCCCTCAGTTAAACAAAAAAGAATAAGTCCTGATGCCCAAATTCCAGGACTTATTTTTTTATATGTACCTGCTATTTTAGGGGCTTTTGCATGCACACACTTTCTTCCATGCCAACGTAGGGGCCGAAATTTTCAGTTATGGCAAATCCGTGTTTCGAATAAAGCTTAATTGATTCTGGCTGCCTTTTACCGGTCTCCAAAACAGCCGTGTTATAATACAACTGCTTTGCCCAAACAAGTAGTTCTTCAATTATTGAAGATGCAACACCAAATCCTCTAAAATAAGGGTTAACGAACATACGCTTAATTTCAACAGTATTTTCATCCAGCTCTTTAAAACACCCGCATCCAACAGCTATATCCTGAATATACGCAACAACTACGGTATTAATTTGCGACACATCGGTAAAAGCATTGAACTGATACGTAATATTGCTATATCTCCCCTGCAAATCATTATCCAACTCCACAATCAGATTTTTGAAGTCTTTATCTTTATTCGACGTTCTCTTTAAATGTATCATTAATACTCACTTAGAAATAAACCACTATTAACTACTCAACAAGAATACAAAATTCTCAATATTTTATAATTTAAATTATATTTTTCCACACACATCCTCCTTTTTTTTAAGCAATTTACATTTTTAGAAGATCAAAAACAACCAAAAACAAATCAAGTACCTAAATAGATTACATCCCCCAAACCCGTATTTAATGCATACCCAACAAAACATCCGTAAAACATTGCATAAACAATAAAAAAAGCGGTTTTTTCCTCGAAAGGCCAAAAACGCAGATTAGAAGTAAATATCAAATAATTACAGAATCAGCCAAACAAGATTTCAGATTTCTTGTATATGTAATACAATTTACCAGAAAAAATGTGTCGGCGAGTATTACTGATAGAAGACGAGGAGCACGTAAGAGAGACATTACAATTATTACTAACTAATGCTGGCTATTTGGTAACGGCAAGTGCGAATGGCAAGAATATATTCGATTTAATAAAAGAATTTAATCCATCACTTATTTTACTTGATATTCTTTTAGATGAAATGGATGGAAGAGAGATTTGCAGAGCAGTTAAGAACGCACCGTCAACCGCTTCAATCCCTATAATTATACTTTCTGCGGTACAGGATCTCTATAATTCAATAATTGACTTTGGAGCCAACGATGTTGTTGCAAAACCATTTGATGAGCGGACACTACTTAATCGTATTGAAAGGCAACTATCTAATAGTAATGCTATAATCTGGGGTTAAGGACTTCAGTTACCAGCCCTATGATAATGTGTAAAGCAAATGGGGATCAAGCAAACGGCTTGTAAACCGGGGTTAGGGCAACAAAAAACCGCTTAGTCGAAACAAGCGGTTTAATCATTGGTTTGTTTACAGATGTAGGGCCATCAGTAATCCACATAACTGCAACAATTAAGTCTTCAAGCAGAACGTCACAGAAATGTTATGTAAGTTACAAAAATTATCATAATTTAAAACTTTTTAAACAAAAACTTCACCAGTTGGCTCCATCCCTCTGCTTTTAGTTTAGCATATTTCCTCAAAACTAATTTTTCACCTAATGATAAGAGTAATCAGGCAGCCCGGATAGTAGCACTCCGAACCAAAATGTATCTTCACTCTCGGTGTTAAAAAAAAACAGAAAAATTAACCGTGACATAAACTATGCAAGCAAGATGCAACTGTTTTTATTAAAGAGGCAATTCATGAATTACTCCTACACATATATTACCTCCTTGTTATTACTCAAAATGTTTCTATTATAATGATCAATGCGATGAATCGAACACATGTATGGGCGATTCATGAGTCGCCCGCGAGATACTAGCTAACAAAACTGTTTTTTTGTCATCCGACCTATTCTGTATTTTATAAAAAAATCAAATCTGACGCTGACATAAATTTAAGCATGTAAGGGAACCTTTCTAATTCACCTCGTTGTGCTGAACTTGTTTCAGTATTTCAGCAACTCATCATACATTCGCATAATGCAAGTGGGTTCCGAAATAAATTCTGGATGACAAGCCGCTCTATTTATTTGATGTCATCTCCGCTTTCGATGTTTGAACAAAATGGGAAACTACCGATAACATAAATTTTCGAAGCTAGACAATTCATTTTAACTGCCATTTAACGAGGGATTTGAAGCCCGGGGAAAATAGAGGAGGAATGCCAAGAAATCTCCTGCAACGGAGGCCGTATTTGCATATGCTTTAGTCTGCCTTCCATATCGGGAGATCCCTCACCCACTCCAAAGGAGTCCTTTGGACAAAGGGATTCGGGATGACAGTGCCCCTTAGGATAGTAGCACTTCGAAACAAAACGCCAATTCCCTTTTAGTTTGAAAAATGCGTCACTACTTTCGACATAAAATATTATGTGGTGCTTTTTATTGAGTTTTCACCTTTGATAATTTAGAACTACTTCCAACTCTTCTTTCTCTTACCTTTATTCGGAGTGCTTATTTGAAAAGGCTCTCATGAGTAATCGAAACAAACAATCCGAATTTAGGTGCTTCGATCGGTAGGGGCGAAACCAAAAAGCCCCGAATGCTGTTGCAAACGGGGCTTTGTTAATAAAGGGTGGC
>CBIHNR010000024.1:0-42334 GCA_966211215.1 uncultured Pedobacter sp. | reverse complement strand
CGAAAAATAATTTCCCTACCTTTACGCCTCACTCTATAAATCTTATGACATTTAATTTCAAATTAAAACTCGCGCATTTGCTAATGTGCGGACTGTTGGTGATTGGCGCCTTGCCTTCATGCAAAAAGGAAAACGAAGAAAATTCAAACGCTTCAGATGTTAAAGTTCTTTTTGTTAAAAACCATGCTTTCCAAACCGTAACCAAGAATGCCCAAGACTTTACGATTCTAAGCAAAGTTAATATTGACGCTAAATACCAAGGATATTATGATAATGGGCTTGTAATGGCATATATAAAGAATTCTAAAGATGCAAATGCAATTTGGGATGCAAATGCCATCTTTTCAGCTTCTCCCAATGATTGGTATGCATATGTAAACGTAACTAGAAAAGACCATATTGAACTTGGCGGATATGTGTATGCAAATCAATCCAATGTCACTGAAGCAGATATAAAAGCAGCTCGTGTTGATATTAAAATAGTTTTTATACCTGCCGGCTCTGTTGAAACGATGGTACAACAGCATGTCAATCCAAAAGATGCTAATCAAGTTGCACGATTCTTAAGCCTGCAATAAAGCCGAAAATATCTATTGCCGTTGGCTTCAGCCAACGGTTTACAAACACTTACCTGCCGACGATTCCCTGGCCATTAGAACCGACTTAAACTCACACTTTTCTACTACCGGATTAACATTATACTTGGTAAGATTCCTGAATAGCAGCGAAGCAGCTTCCATACCCATATCAAAGGCTGGCTGATTAATGGTAGTAAGCGGTGGTGATAGTAAATGGGCAGTGGCAAGATTAGAAAAACTCACAATCTTCATATCGCCGGGAATAGACAGCCCTAAATCCTTACATACATCGTAACTGGTAATAGTAAGTGTTTCAACCGATGCAAAAATGCCATCAATTGCCTTCTCAGAAATAAGGGCTTTTATCCTCTGGTAATTTTCCTCAATGTTCGTTCCGCAGGTTAACACCAGCTCCTCATCAAAAGCAATCTGGTGCTTTTCCAGCGCAGCTTTATAGCCTGACATCCTTCTTTCTGCCAGAGAAAGCTTATTAGACAACTGGAAATAGCCAATTCTCTTGCAGCCATTTTCAATCAAATGGGCTGTTGCATTCATCGCGCTTTCAAAATTATTGGTATACACTTTGGAAGCTTCGATCTCATCGCATACCCTATCGAAAAATACCATCGGAATCTTCATTTTATGTAAATCCCACAAGTGTTTTACAGAATCCGTTTGGCTGGACAAGGCGATAATAATCCCGTCAACCCTACCACTTTGGAGCTGCTTCGTTATGGCAATCTCTTTTTCAATATCTTCTTCCGTTAAATACACCAGAAAATTGTAGCCCTCCTTTTCCACAACTTTTTGTACCCCTTTCAGCGCGAAGGAAAAGAAGTTATTGGCAATTTCAGGGATGATTACCGCAATGGTTTTGCTTTTCTGCTTGCGCAAACTACTGGCATATGGGTTAGGCTGGTAATTGAGCTTCCCTGCCATTTCCAGTACTCGCCTTTTAGTTTTATCAGCCACCTCATGACTATCCTGCAAGGCCCTCGAAACCGTAGCTATTGAAAGGTTCAGCTCTGCTGCCAGCGTTTTTATGGTAACTTCCATGGGCTGATAATTAGTGATTAGAGGCTTGTGATTGAAGGCTAGGATTAGTAAAAAGTATTTAGAGATTGGTATATTCAGGCTTCCAGGTGCTTATTTTTTGGCCATACAGAGCCTCGTTAGCAAGATGAACTGATATAGCCGTTTTGGCACCGGTAATTACACTTGAGGAAGGTACTGCCTTTGTGATAATACACTTATGAAAATCCTTTAAGCTGTAATATGTTCCATCTCGGGTTGGTTCTTCAAGAATGGGAATACCGCCATCTTTATTCCATGTAAGTTTTGTAGCTCCGGTAACGCCATCTACTGTTTCAAGCTCCTTTTTTGCTTCCTTCTCGGGATAAAAAATGCCTTCGTTCATCAACAGAGAGATAGTTCCCTTGGTGCCTTTCAGTTTAAACAGATACCCATCCCGGGCATTACTGCAAGTTGCACCAAAATTGCCAACCATGCCCGCTTCAGAATATCTGAACACCGCCTGAACATTATCATAAGTTTCCCTGCCATCTTTATAATAATCAATTCCACCGGTGGCAAAAACACTATCGGGATGCGTATCAAAGGCCCAGTTAATAAAATCAATCTGGTGCGAAAGCAATTCGGCCACCAAACCGCCAGAGTACTCTTTATACATGCGCCAATTGATCTGTCTCTCCAAAGAAGGCTGCGATACCGGCCTGCGCCAGCTCCCGTTGCGGTCCCAGCGACAATCAATTTGCGTAACTTTACCCAGGTAGCCCTTTTCAATCATGTCCCTCACCTTAAAATAAAGTGGAGTATAACGGTATTGATGTCCCACCTGTAAAACCAGTCCTGATTTTTTCACCGCCTTTACCAATTCAAAAGCCTCAGGGATAGAATAAGTCATTGTCTTTTCGAGATAGACATGTTTAGAAGCAGCCAGGGCATCTTTTGCAATCGAAAAATGAGCGCTTAAGGGTGTGGATATTAATACAGCATCAATTGATTTATCATCAAGAAGCTTTCTATAATCCTTATAATGTTTAACACTGCCTCCATACAGTTTTTCTGCTTCAGCCAGCCGAAAATCCAGGACGTCACATAAAGCAGCCACTTCAAACAACTCAGGTAGAGCCTTTAAAACGGACAAAATTCCCTTTCCTCTGTCTCCACAACCTATCACTGCCACCTTTAAAGGCTTGTCGGCAATTCCACTAAATGCACTTGCCAGGCTATTGTTTAAAGCTAATCCCGCCCCAAGCAGAGATGTATTTCTAATAAAACTACGTCTATTCATTATTTTGTACTATTTGTGGAAATGTGCCAGCTACCGTGTCTGCTACCGAACCATCTGGCTTTTGGTAAATCAGGTAAGCGCCCATATCCTTCCTATTTTTTAAAAAGCTAAGTGTCTGTGTTAATCCCATACCCATAAATGCATTGTCAAAGCCATCGGCAGTGATGGCATCTTTGGCAAAAACGGTAACGCTAATCATTTCATTTGTAATTGGATAGCCAGTATTTGGATGGATAAGATGCGAAATCTTTTTCCCTCCCCTATACAGGTATCTTCTATAATTGCCAGAAGTTGTAAGGGCTCCTGATTCCAACTTCACAGTTTTCTTTAGTGACACTCCAATGTTATCTGAAGGGCTTTCAATACCAATTCTGAAGCTTTGCCCTGTCTTTTTATTCTGGCCCTTCACTCTCAACTCGCCACCAATTTCAACCATATAATTGGCTATTCCTTTTTGCTCTAAAAACCCGCAGATAAAATCAACGCTATAGCCCTGGGCTATTCCGTTTACATCGATTTCAAGGCAGGGTATATTTTTTACTAAAGAATCTCGGTTCAGGCCTAACCCAGCGGTTCCCACACATGCCAATACCTTCCGAATCATCACGGAATCGGCCGGTTCTGCTGGTTTAGTGGCGCCAAAGCCCCATGCCTGCACCAAAGGCTTAACGGTGATATCGAACTCACTCTGGTATCCGTATAAACCTCCAATGATTTACTTACCACATTTTTAAGGTGCACGTCAACTAAGATTCCTTTTTGAGACTGGTTAAATTTATTAATAAGTGAATAGGGTTTATACAGCGACAAAGAACTATCGAGGCTGCTAAAAATCCTATTAATTTCCGCCGATCCAACAAGGCTGTCTGGCGAAAAATAGGTTATATGATACGTGGTGCCTTGCGCATTGCCATCCAGATGGAACGCCCGATATTCAGGCTCTCCCTTCAGCAAACAACAAGCATATGCCAGGCTAATAAAATATTTTAGCAGCATTGATTCTAATAAGTGCGTGTGTACGGTTTATTGATGGCAAGATACCAAATACCTTTTTCAATGGCAAAGGCTAAAACGCCTCAAAAGTTAAGGAATGTGTCAAATCCTAATGCATTTTTAACAAGAAGGGTGAAACTTTTAATGCACTGAACTTTTTCTATTACAAACCGGTAAAACCTTGCATTAATCAAATAGCCTCAATTACCAATCAATATGTATCAATAAACACTTTAAAGAATGAAAATTGTAAATCTGGTAATATCTTTATTTATTAAACCTAAGGCTGTCTATCATTTTCGGGAGAACTAAAGCTAAATCTTGTGAGGCCTTTATATCTGTTATTTTTTCTGTTCATCATTGCAAAGCTTAGCTTCTCGCAACAGCCCAACTATTATTTTAAAAATTATCAGGTATCCAACGGCTTATCAAGTAATACCATAACCGCCATAACTCAGGATAAAAAAGGGTTTATGTGGTTTGGAACCCGCAATGGCTTAAACCGCTTTGATGGGAATGTTTTCAAGGTTTTCAGAAACAAAGCTACCGACTCCTCCAGCATTGGCAGCAATTCCATTTTAAGCCTTTATGAAGATGAAAAAGAACAATTGTGGGTAGGCACCTACAAGGGAATCTACATTTATAATCCTTTAAAAGAAAGCTTTACACCATTCCACCTAATACCAGCCGGCGAAGTCAGGTTTATTCAGGCCGACAAGAACCACAACATCTGGATTTTGTCACGGCAGGTGCTTTACAGCTATAACTTAATCACCGAAAAGCTTAATTCTCATTCTTATAAAGAACATCAAACAGTTAGCTTGCACGTGTCTGAAAATGGAACGTTGTGGACAGCAACTGTTTTCGGCACCTTGAGGAAATTTAACGGCAAAACCAATTCATTTACCAATTACGACATTCCCACTTTATATAAAAAAGACTTAACCATTATTTTTGATTCCGGCGGAACATTCAGAGAAAATATTCAAGCCCTTCTACCGCATGTGTGAGCATGGATGATGCCCCCATCACAAATGACAAATCCATTGCCCGGATTCTATACAGGCAATGGATTTTAATGGACAAAGCTTATAATTAAATTATTTCCGGCATACCAAGTCCTTTTTCTTCAAGAAGAAAAAGATAGTACTTTTTAAACTAGTTGGTTATTTCACTTCTCCTCACCGGATCCCAAACCTTAACCCCATCTGCCATTTTAAAATGGCCAATCAACCTATACGGAGTGTCCTCTAGTGAATTATCAAAGAAAAAAGCCTGGTATGATAATTCAGCCGCTTGGTACAGTAAACCTAAGGTCCTATAATACCTACTTTCAATAAGTTCTGGAGGAACATTGTGCCCTTTCTGTTTAACTCTTAAGGCAACCCGGAACTTATTAATCTCGGGGGATTCAGTGGCTACAAAATACAAATACACTTTGTATCCTGCATCCCTGGCCCGGCGCATAATATCAAGATTGGATTCATGAGAAAATACCGTTTCAAAAGAGAACCTCTTCTTTTCGGCGAGTAGCCTTTCACGAAGAAAACGAGCAACTATCTGTGCAATTCTATCTAAGAATTTTTTATTTGAAAGTTTGAATAAATTTCCTTCAAACCGAACTGACTGGCTTAAAACTTCTAGAGAGCACTCACCTGATACCAAACCTGAATTTTTCGCAAAGCCTAAAAACTCATCAATATTGCACTGTAAGCCATATAAATCAAATGTAAATAAATCGTCACTTAAACATTGAGCTATATCATCGGCGTTTATATAAACACCAAAATCAATTTTTCGGCCGTTTGCTAATGTCTGCCTTATTGACTTTATTACAGTACTTTTTCCAGAGCCGTTGGGACCAGCAAATATTCGCAGCCTAGGCTGTCCTTTATTAGTCGAGAATGTCAAGCTAATTATAAAATTTCCAGTTGCTCAATTTGCTCAATAGTTCCATTTTCATACTGCTTTACAATCCAGCCGTCTTTCACCGTTACAACATATCCCATAATTTGCATAGCATTTTTTGCTGCAATTTTTCCAGCACTTCTTGCCTTGCTCACTAACATCCGTTTGGTTAAGTAAGAGTAGCCATCACTGGTAGTACTTTTAGATATATGTTTTTTTTCAATGCTCATACCGAATTTATCCCAATTGGTGCTGCTAAACTAATATAAATCTAATGATAATTTATTACTATTCTAAGGCAAATTGCGTACCGTTCTTTCTAATCAATACCTATCTATTATCTTAAAACTTAAACGGTAGCGCTTTAACATACACTTTATAATCCTTAATCATTCCGGCGGTTTTCTTATCAGAACGCGGAAGATACCTGAAACCTTTGATTTTTACCGTTTCGCCTAAATCAAGCACAATTTGGTGCGGATGTGCGGGCTTAGCCCCTACCGCCTGGCTTTGCCAAATGGTAGACTCCTGTTGGTCGAATACCTTGTCGGCAGAATTATTAGCGGCTGTAATTTCTTCACTGTCGGCATAGATAACCTTCCATTTTAAAGCAGATAATGCCTTGCCATCTTCGCCAATCAGCTCCAATTCTGCCAAGCTTGTTAATGGGTCATTGGCATCCTGAGAATTTAGCGCTTCAAAGCTGAAATACCGTCCATTTTGAACTTTGTCAAAGTTGGTATCTTTCCATCCGGTACCAGGAGCAAAAGTTCCACTGATTGCAGCAACCTCGCCTGTAAGGTTCAAATTCTGTCCCTTTTTGCGGCTCAGTAAAGACTGGTCTGGATTGATCTTATCCAAAATCGGGCTTGTCAGTCCTGCAACGCGTGCTGCCAAAGGAGTTTCCAGATCGAATACAATAATCTCATTCAAGCCTTTTTTCAACCAAACGCCAGGTACATAAAGCGTTTGCTGAGGGCCAATTTTCCAGAAGCGGCCCAGGTTGTATCCGTTTACCCAAACCATACCCTTACCCCAGGTGCTCATATCTAAAAAAGTATCTCCCGTTTCATCCACTTTAAAAGTGCCCTTGTACCAGGCAGCGCCATTGGCCTTACCTCTCTTAAACTTCGCTGTTTTCTGAAAATCATAATCAACCGGGAAATTATAAACCTGCCAGCCCTTAAGTTCTGCAGTAGATTTGCCATCAGTTATTTCCACCTTTTCGGTGATGCCTTTACGGTCTAAAATTGCCTTGCCGTAGTTTACGCGGCCGGTTGCTTCAACTAAAATATCTAATTGCGCTTCCGCTGGCAATGCCGGCAATTCTACAGTATTATCTCCACGGCGGCGGTCCAATTTGGCAATTTCTTTACCATTAATAAATACCCTTGCCCAGTCGTGCACCTCAGTGATAAGCAACTTCCGTTTTGATTTTGATGCCGGAATAGAAGTACGGTAAAGAATTCTTCCCCAGCCCTGATCGAAATCTTCCATTGGCTTAATGCTCTCGCTGTTTACCGCAGCAGGAAGATTTTCAAACAGTGCAGCGCTTTCATTCAATTGAAAAGCCGGAATATGTATCACGGGTTTAGCTTCCGGAACATCGGCTAATGTTTCGCCTTCCAACAGGTAGTTTTTCAGCAAATCGCGTACAGCAAAAAACTTATCCGTTGTATTTCCCTGCTCGCCAATTGGGGCGTTATAATCGTATGACGTTGCCATTGCCGAGTAAGCCGGAGCATTTGCCCCTCCCCACTGGCCGAAAGAAGTACCGCCATGAGCCATATATAAACTGAAAGAAATCTTCCGGTCCATCATATCCTTTAAACTACCGATAAAGCTGCTGATAGAGCGCGTTTCATGCGGCCTTCCCCAATGGTCGAACCAGCCGGTCCAGTACTCGCTGCACATTAAAGGAGCCGTTGGATAAACTTCCTGCAATGATTTAAACTGATTATCGATATTAGAGCCCGCCCCGAAATTCAGAGTAGTTGCTACGCCATCCAGTTGATATTTATTAAAGTTTGAAGCCCAATCGCAACGGAATAGCTGCACTTTGTCAAAGCCGGCATCTCTTACGCTATTGCGGATGGTTTCCATATATGCCTTGTCGCTTCCAAAAGACGCATACTCATTTTCTACTTGCACCATAATGATATTGCCGCCATTCTGAATCTGCAAAGGCGCCAGCTGCTTTCCGGCCTCCTTTAGAAACTTCTGCGTCCGTTCCACAAAGTATTTATCCGAAAGATTGCGCAGTTGAATATCCTTTTTCTTTAACAACCACCAGGGCAAACCGCCCATATCCCACTCGGCACATACATATGGGCCTGGGCGCACAATACAATACATTCCATTTTTTTGCGCCAGCCTTACAAACTCGGCAACATCATTTTGGCCGGTAAAATCGAATTTATCAGGTTGCTGCTCATGCAAATTCCAGAAAAGGTAAATACATACAGTATTCATCCCCATGGCTTTACTTAGCTGAATGCGATGCTCCCAATACTGCTTTGGAATACGTGGATAATGTAACTCGGCTGCCCTGATTATAAATGGCTTACCGTTCAGTAAAAATTCTTTGTTTCCCACAGTAAAATTGCCCTGTGCATGGCTGGAGGTGGCTATTGCAAGTTGAAATAAAGCAACAGCCGCTAATAATAAAATCTTTCGCATTGGTTATCAGTGTGATCGGCTCCAAATATAAGTCTATTTTTTAAGTGTAAGATTAACAAGTAAAACTGAGCCTGGTTATTTCTTATCCTACATCAATTTTAAAGACACCTGACATTCCTATTTTTACTCAACAAAATCAAAAAAACTCAATTATACTTTATTATAAATTAAAATCCAGCAAATGAAAATAGTAGGAATTTCCGGTAGCCTGAGAAAAGGCTCATACAATACGTCTCTTTTGAAAACAGCAGAACAGCTTTTACCTGAAGGAGTTACATTAACAGTGGCTGCAATTGATGGGCTGCCGCTTTACGATGCAGACCTCGACTTGCCAGCTGCAGAAACCCGGCCAGATTCGGTAAACACGTTTAGGCGGGTATTAGAAGAAGCCGACGCAATATTGATTGCGAGCCCTGAATATAACTATTCCATCCCCGGAGGATTAAAGAACGCAATCGATTGGGCATCCAGAGGCACAGATTCACCATTGTTAGACAAACCTGTTGCCTTAATTGGTGCATCGCCGGGCCTAATGGGAACAGTGAGAATGCAGCTTGCTTTTTTGCCAGTTTTTCAATTTTTGAACATGAAACCGGTACTAAAGCCTGAAGTACTAATCTCGCAAGCTAACACCAAATTTGACGAACATGGCAATCTACTTGACGAAAAAGCTAAAGAATTGATCGGTAGAAAAATTGAAGGGCTTGTTGCTTTGGCAGCTTCCGAAAAGAAACAACATTATGGAGTTTAAGGCATTTAAAGCCGGAAACCGCGGTGTGAAAAACGTGGGCTGGCTGGTGAGTAATTTCACCTTCAGCTTTTCTGGTTATTATCAACCAGATTTAGCTGGCTTTGGCCTACTCCGCGTTTTCAATGATGATTTTGTTGAAGCAGGCAGGGGTTTCGGACTGCATCCACACGCCAACATGGAGATTATTTCCATTATGCTTAATGGAAGTATGAACCACAAGGATAGCCTGGGATACTCGGAAGTGGTTGAAAAAGACTGGGTACAGCTGATGAGTGCTGGCAGCGGCTTAAGGCATGAGGAATATAATGTAGGCAATGATGAAGTTAATTTTCTACAGATTTGGATTGAGCCAAAATTGCAAAACATTAATCCGCGTTACCAGAAACGGCATTTTCCAGAAGACTCCCGAAAGAATCAGCTTAAAACAATTGTAAGTAATGAAGAGGGTACCGAACATTGCTGGATCAATCAAAACGCCAAACTCTCCCTGGGCTATTTTGATGCCTCTAAATCCGTAGAATACTCGTTAAATCCAACGAATAAACTGCTTTATATCTTTGTGATTGAGGGGGAACTTGAAATTGAAGGCCAAATTCTAGCTAAACGCGATGCGCTGGGTATTTGGAACACCGATAAAATAAGCATTCAAAACAAGCAGGAAAGCAAGTTTTTAATAATCGAAGCCCCTATTAATCATTAATGCCTTACAAATAAAAGCTCATTGGTTAGATGAGCTTTTATTTGCTATTTAGTAAAAACACTTCCAAATCTTTAATTAAAGGCCCAAGGCCCCTAACAAGGAATTTACTCACTGGCATCCATACCATAAGGTAAAGTGAACCAAAAAGTTGTGCCTTCATCTGGCTTACTTTCAAGCCAAATTTTACCATTGTGCCGTTCTATAATTTCTTTGGAGATAAAAAGCCCTATGCCTAGCCCGGAAATGTGCGGACTTAATCCCTCTATCCGATAAAACCTGGAAAATATAAGCTCCCACTTGTTTTCGGGAATTCCAAAGCCGAAATCTTTAACCCCAACCTTAATCCCGGTATCAGTTTGAATCAAGCTTACTATTACCTGGCTTGCCTGCGGCGAATATTTAATTGCATTAGTAATCAAATTAATCATCACCTGTTCAATCCTCAAAGCATCGGCTTTGATTAAAAACTGATTTCCAACAACTTGCAAGGATATTTCATGGGTTTGATTTGAAAGCTGAACCAACTCGGCCACGTCTTTTGCTAACAGTTCCATATCCGTGGCTTCTATTATCATTTGCAGTTTTCCAGCTTCAATTTTGGATACATCTAAAAGGCCAGAAATCAGTGATGTTAACTTATCAACCTGCGAGATAGCCTTATCTACGAAGCTATTTCCTTCCTGTTCATCCTTGCGTTTTAATATCTGAAGATAACCGTTTATACTGGTTAATGGGGTTTTCAGTTCGTGACTGGCTAAGCCAATAAACTCATCTTTCTTCTTATTAAGCTGTTTTATCTCTTCGTATAATTTAGCATTATCTAATGCAATTGCAGCTTGAGATGCAACTGCTAAAACCACCGCTTCATGAGCTTCCGTAAAAACTCCGGACTCGGGATGCCCAAAGAAAAGGCCGCCAATAACAGTCCCATCTTTTGAAATTACCGGCACAGCCATATAACTTGCCACCGGCAAATGTCCCCCTGGTATTCCTCTTTGGGTTTCATTTTTGCCATACCTCCGGTCTTGTGTAATATCATCAACCCTTAAAACACCCTTACCGGAAAAAACGTGATTAAAAATTGCTGTATTTTGGGGCGTACCAAATCTCTCAAATGCTTCTTTAGGCGCCCCGGACAAGGCATATAGCATAAGAGATTTTCCCTTTTCATCGACTGTATTGTAAAGGAATGCGCCAAATTTTGCTTCTGTTAATCGGGTTGTAGCATCGGTAACTTTCTGGCTGATAACCTTCAAGTCCAGCTCTTCCGAAATAGCCTTGCCTATGGAATTTATAGTTTCAAGGTTTTCGGTGTATTGCCTCAATGCTTCCTGAGCCTGCTTTTGTCCGCTTATGTCGCGGGCTATTTTCGAAGCCCCTATAACTTTGCCATTCTTATCTTTAATTGGCGAAACGGTAAGCGAAATAGGAATTTCCCTGCCGTCCTTGGCTTGCCGGATAGTTTCGAAATGTTCAATTCGCTTACCTTGCCTGATATTATTAATGATTACATCCTCTTCAGCAAGGCGTGCCTTGGGAATTAAGAGCGATATGTGCCTTCCGATTGCTTCGGCAGCTGTATAGCCAAACATTTTTTCGGCGGCGGCATTCCAGCTGGTAATAATTCCATCAAGTGTTTTACTTACAATCGTATCATCTGATGAATTAACAATTGCAGCAAGCATGGCTTGTTTCTCCTCGGCCTTTTTACTTTCTGTAATATCCCTTGCTATTTTAGACGCTCCTATTATTTTTCCATTCTTGTCTTTTATTGGCGATACAGTCAAAGAGATTGGAATTTCTTTGCCGGCTTTGGTTAACCTGATAGTTTCAAAATGGTCTATCTTCTCTCCCCTTACAATACTACCGAGAATCAGATCTTCCTCTTTTATCCGGGAAGGCGGAATTAGCAAAGAAATATGTTTCCCTACTGCCTCATTCTCTGTATACCCAAACATCCTCTCCGCCGCAGCATTCCAACTGGTGATAATGCCTTCCAATGTTTTGCTTAAAATCGTATCATCAGAGGAGCTTACAATAGAAGCTAACATCGCCTGCTTTTCTGAAGCCTTCTTTTCCTCTGTTACATCGATGGTAACTCCCAGCAAGGTATGAGCTTGCCCCTCTTCGCCGTATTTTGCATAGCCACATTCCTTTAACCAATGGATAGAGCCATCCGGCCACTTAACTTCATATAAAGCATTATATTCCTGGTGGTTGGCTAAAGCTACCTCTAATTGATCTTGTAAATAGTAATGGTAAGAGGGAAGAATAGCTTTTAATATCTCCTGAGCATTGATTGCAGCATCCGGTTTCAATCCGAGATTTGCCTTGTAACACCTCGTACACTTAAGGGCACCTGTGTTCAGGTCCAACTCATAATATCCCTGTCGGCCCGTTTCTAAAGCCATTTCAAGCCGGGCTTGCTTTTCCAAAGCTTCTGCCCTGCCCTGATCGGCAAACTTCCTTGCAAGAACCTTATTTGTAATATCATAAGCAATCATTAACACTCCGGTAATGGAGCCTTCTTCATCTTTAATCGCTGTACAGCTATAATCACAGTAAATTAAGGTCCGGCGGCCTTCCTTTAACAAGTACAGTTCTGCTTCTTTATCCGAATAAGGCTGCCCTGTTAAAAACACCTCTTTTAAAAGTTGCGGAAATGGTTGGTTTTCCAGCTCTGGCAATATCTCCAGCAATGTTTTGCCGATAATGTTCTCATCCTTTCCCCAAAACTCGTAAAGTGCATTATTTGCATAAGCCAGAGTTTGTTCAATCCCTTCAAATACTACAACCGGAAAGGGAGCCACTAACATTGCACTCTCAAGTATCCGGCCTTCACTCATCTTAAAACTGTTTAGGTTGTTGCCCTTTTTATTCA
Organism: uncultured Pedobacter sp.; assembly: GCA_966211215.1. Taxonomy (GTDB): domain Bacteria; phylum Bacteroidota; class Bacteroidia; order Sphingobacteriales; family Sphingobacteriaceae; genus Desertivirga. Next base: position 29,530 of record CBIHNR010000024.1, on the reverse strand, counting down.
TCTTTAATTGAACGCTTTTTTCGCTATTGTAATACTTTTGGTGGCATTATTAGTTATAAACATAGATGCTTAACATATCAAGCACTGGAAGGTTGTGAGAAATACTTACCTTGAAGGTTGGCTAAGCAGACATACTGACAAAGAACTGAAAAGCATTGCTATGAATCAAGCACTTACCCCGGAAATGCGGATTTTAGACAAGATAAAGGGGGCAAAAATTTGATATGGCACAAAGAGATCAATTTGAAAAAGCTACCGCGATGCAGGCCATTTATACAAGAAGGGGTACCGCGATGGGCACCCCTTAATAATTAATGTTAGTCTACCTGAATGTACTTCCTACCTGGCTGTGTGCTGGCCGATTTTTCAAGCGTTAGCCGTAGTAAGCCGTTTTCGTATTTTGCTTTAACGGTATCATCCTTTACGGTATCAGGCAAACTAAAAGAACGGCTGAAGGTGGAATACGAAAACTCTCTGCGAGTATAATTATCTTCCTCCTCCTTGGTTTCCTTTTGGGTTTCAGCACTGATGGTAAGAACTCCATGGCTGATATCAACTTTAAAGTCCTCCTTTTGAAAACCTGGGGCAGCGACCTCAATATCGAAGTTTTTTTCGCTCTCCTTAATGTTAACGGCTGGTGTACTACCGCCACTAACAAGGTTTTTACCAAACCAGTTTTCTGTGTTCCAAAAATCATCCAGCATCGACCTTAATGTCGTTACCGGCGAAGATTTCATTAGTGTGCTCATAGTAGTATATTTTTAAGTTTCTCCTTTATACCTGTATGGCTACTAATTAATAGCTATTAAAGCCCTGGCAGATTTAACAACCTGTAACCAGGCTTAATCTTTCTTACAGGTGCATTTAAATCCTATATATCTAATAGCAACTAGCCTGCCATTCTTTTATAAATGACTTATCTTTTTATTATTTCTGAAAACACCGATCGAAACTTTACTGCCGAGAGCTAAAATTAACTATAGGTTTACCAAACAACACTCACAAAACACAATAAAATGACAAATAAAAACAATAAAATTTCAAATAAACACAAGAAAAACAAGTCAAAACCCAACACAAAAACCACACAATCAAAAAAATTACAAATAAAAACCAAGCATCAACCCAAAATACTAACAAAAAACTACTGATAGTATAAAATACAACAAAAACACATGTTATAAAATTACATAAAACATAAACAATTATTAAAAATCAAATAAAACAATCAACATATATCGCAAAAGTCACTACATTTGGCAAAAAACATCAAACAACATTAACAATAAGACAATCCAACACACACAATAAGACAAATTAAAAATTCAACCCATTAACCTTTAGTTTATATCAAATGTCAGTTCCAACACTTCATACATACTTGCGACTATACCGGTTGAACTGCATATCAAGCCAGATCCCCGCCCGCCCGGTTTAATATAATTTTCAGTCATCAACACTGTCCAGTTCAGCTTAATACTTTATCTTTTTATATACATGCTTAAACTTACTTTTCAGCAACAAATTCTTGGAGGCTTTATTTCCTTCTTATTATGTGGCTTTATCTTAACATTTACATCATATAGCGCAATTGACTCCTTACAAGGTGATGAGGCAGGCCTGGCCGTTTCCCGAAAAGCCCTGCTTAAACTTAACCGGGTTCAGCAGCTTATTTCAAATTGTGAGATTGGAGCAAAGAGCTACCTTTTGTCTGGAAACGAAGCCCTGCTGGAACCTTATAATTTCTCTCACAAAGCAGTAACTCCAGCCATACAAGAGTTGAGGCTTGCAGTAGCTTATAACCCGGAGTCGGCAAGTAGGATTGATTCGCTCGAGTACTATGCAGCTGAAAAAATTGGTGACCTGGCCGCTATGATTAAGGCTACTAACGAGGGAAGTTTTAATGATGGAATTCAACTGGCGCTTCAAGCAAAAGGCAACCTTATCTCTAAAAAACTAAATTCACTTATCGCTAAAATTACCGAATCGCAAAACGAACTGCTGGCCGTTGGCGAGGCCCAGGAACTTCAACTGAACAGGAGGTCGTCTATTATACTTTTCAGCTTACTAATCCTGGAAGTTATTATTCTGGCTTTCCTTATAAAATATATCACCCGCACTTTTAAAGCCCAAAAGAAAACGGAAGAAGAGGTACTACGGGCAAATGAAGGATTAAAAGCAATTTCTGAAGAAAATATCAGTAAAAACTGGGTTCTCTCAGGGCTATCTGCTCTCGATAGGACTATGCGAGGCATTGCCGATGTAAATGAATTGGCAACTAAAGTGATCACCAAACTTGCAAAACATGTGGATGCACAGGTGGCAACGCTTTACACCATGAACGATAGCAGCCAAAGCCTTAGCCTTGCTGCCTCTTATGCCTTTACAGAGCGAAAACATAACCTTAATTATATTAAACCTGGTGAAGGACTAATCGGGCAAGCTGTTCTGGAAAAACAGGCTATTGTATTCAATAATCTGCCTGCTGATTATGTAAAGATTGCTTCCGGCACCGGCGAAACGGTTCCACACAGCCTGTTAATACAACCTTTCCTGTTTGAAAATGAAATAAAAGGTGTCATCGAACTCGGTTTCGCTTCACCCATCTCTGATGCTAAAAAAGAATTTATTGAGAAAGTGGTGGATGCTATTGGAGTTGCATTTAACACAGCGCAATCGCGTGTTCAAATACAGGCACTACTTGAATCCACCCAGCAGCAGGCGGAAGAACTTGAAGCACAACAGGAAGAGCTTAGAACCACTAACGAGGAACTTATTACCAAAACGCTTACCCTGCAATCATCTGAAGAAGAACTACGCATACAGCAGGAAGAACTAAAGCTTAGCCATGCAGCAATAGCTGAAAAGGCTGCTGAACTGGAAGAGCGTAATCGTCAAATCGGCGAAGCTAAAGAGGCAATGAGCTTGAAAGCTGAGGAACTGGAACTTGCCGGGAAATACAAATCTGAATTTTTGGCTAACATGAGCCATGAATTGCGCACCCCTCTTAATAGTATTTTAATTCTTGCTCGTATACTAAAGGAAAATAAGAAAAATAACCTGGATGCAGACCAGCTAAAATATGCAACCGTTATCCATAACTCTGGAAATGACCTGCTTTCCCTGATCAATGATATTTTAGACCTTTCGAAAATTGAATCGGGCAAGATGGACCTTGATATAGAGAAGGTGGAAATTTCTGAAGTGCAAAGAAACATGGAGTTTCTGTTTAAAGAAGTTGCTAACTCTAAGAAGATAAATTATAAACTAGAGCTTGACAGCGCCGTTCCAAAAGCTATCTCATCGGACAAAATGCGACTGCAACAGGTGCTTAAAAACCTACTTTCTAACGCATTTAAATTTACGCCGGCAGAAGGCGCTGTTTCTTTAAGCGTAAGCCTTGCAAATAAAAATCAGAAGTTTAAAACGGAAAATCTGTCTAAGCCGGAAAACCAGGATGTTATTGCCTTTTCAGTGAAAGATTCAGGCATTGGAATTCCTGAAGATAAGCAGAAACTTATTTTTGAAGCGTTTCAGCAGGCAGACGGGTCTACCAGCCGCAAATATGGAGGCACCGGACTTGGCTTATCGATAAGCCGTGAGCTTGCAAACTTACTTGGAGGAGAAATTCAGGTTTCAAGCCAGGTTAACCAGGGCAGTACATTTACGCTGTACATTCCTGCTTCTGCAGATCTACAGCCTGAGGTGATTGAAGAGCCTAATCTTGAAACAAAGTTGCCCATAATGGCAGCAGAAGATTCGACTTCCCTTATACCGGTTTTGGAAACCACGGAGAGCAGCCAGAAGTTAGGGAAGGAACATATAATGCTGATTATAGAGGATGATGCAAACTTTGCCTCCATACTTGAGAACTATGCAAAGGAAAGAGGCTTTAAGCCGGTTGTTGCTGAGAATGGAGAGAAAGGCTTGCAAATGGCTCTGGACCTTGTACCAGATTCAGTGATTCTGGACATTATGCTTCCAGGTATAGATGGTTGGGGCATTTTGCGTAAACTTAAAGAAAACCCGAAAACCCAACACATTCCGGTTCATATGATCTCTGCTGGAGACGGCGGACTTGCAAAGGCCAAAAACGAAGGCGCCGCAGGATTTCTTCAAAAACCTATTGGCAAAGATGGCCTGGCCGAAGTGTTTAACCTGTTAAGTAAGGCGGTTAATTCCTTAAAAAAAGTACTTGTTGTAGAAGACAATGAAATTCAGAGTGAGAACCTTAAAAGCCAGTTGGTAAGCAATGGCGTGCATGTAGTGCAGGTTTACAACGGCGAAGAAGCTTTAAACGTTCTTAAAGATCACCAAGATTTTGATTGCATCATTCTGGACGTAAACCTTCCTGACATCTCAGGGCTTGACCTACTGGACAAAATCAAAGCGGAGAACGGCCTGGCTGAAATTCCTGTGATTATAAATACTGCGATGGAAATGGATGAAATGCGAGTTTCCCGCGTGCTAAAGCACACACACTCGATGGTAATGAAAATAAACCGCCCGAACGACAGGCTAATGGACGAAGTGAACCTGTTTATGAATAAGGTTAAAAACAACAGTACAAAGCCGCTTACTGGTGCAAAACCAGCAGCAAAGACGGCACATCCAATCTCACTGAATAAAGCTCTGTCAAGAAAATCGGTGCTTTTGGTAGACGATGATATGCGAAATATTTTTGCTCTTTCAAGTGCGTTGGAAGGCTACGATATGGATATTGAAATTGCCGTGAATGGCATTGATGCACTCAAAAAATTAGATAACAAACCGGATACAGACATTGTGCTTATGGATATCATGATGCCCGAAATGGATGGCTATGAGGCAATCAGGGAAATAAGAAAGCAAAGCCGTTTTAACAATCTACCAATACTTTCGTTGACGGCCAAAGCCATGAAAAACGATCGCGAGAAATGTATTGAAGCGGGCGCAAACGACTACATTTCTAAACCGGTAGATATGGATAAACTAGTTTCTATGTTAAGGGTTTGGCTGAGTTAAAGCCTCCCTATAGCCCATCGGCAGCGTTAATACTTGAAAGAGGCTGAACGTAAAACGTTCAGCCTCTTTCAAGTATTTAATTTATAAGGGTTACTCTTTAACGATTGTTTTCCGTTCGATGACTCTGTCTCCTCCTCTGCCACCAGACAACAGGGCAAAAATCAAAATGATCACAACTAAAGCCCCAATAATATAGAGCCATGGAAATGAACTTCCGTCATTGTCTTTATTAATATCTACATTAACATCTGCACCTGTTTTTTCCTGAGCGATTGCCATAACATTAAGAAACATTAATATTAAAGCTGAATTGATCTTTTTCATAGGTTGTGCTTTTTCGATATTATAATGCATATACCTTGCCAAAAAACCTCCTCAATATGTTGCATCGCGGCTATAGCGGCCGCAAACAGCTTAATAAGCCTCCTTTGTCTTATTTTGAATACAGTTCCTACTGGTGTGAACTTTTTACGAGCAATACAATTGCAAAGCAGAATAAGAGCTATGAACGCTGAACCATAGGCTTCTTCGAGTATCTTTCTTGAATCACCAAAAGCCTTTAATCCTAGCCTGAAAACATACAAAGAAGCCACTCTTTAACTGCCAAGAAAATAAACCAACATTAGAAAACAATATATATCAAACCATGTTTTCCTTATAAATCCGCTTTTCGAAGATCATTAATAAATTGCCTTACAAGAAAGCCACTTGCTATGTAATACTATGAGCTACCTAAAAAAAAATTTTTCTTATCAATCGGTAAATTACCAAGGCGCAGGCCGTAAACATTGCATATTGAAGTGTGTATGGCAACTCCTTATTATCGGCTTGTATATTACTCCTTTGAAATCTTTCTCGCAGACACCCACACCGATTTTTACGCCTTCCGAAATCAAAAAGCTATCAGTTGAGGAACTAATGAATATTGAAATAACTTCTGTTTCAAAAGCGCCCGAAAAATTAACAGAAGTTGCATCAGCTATCCAGGTAATTAATAGTGAAGACATACGAAGATCAGCTTCTACACGGTTACCCGATGCCTTGCGGCTTGCACCGAATCTGCAGGTGGCACGTGTTAGTGCTCATGACTGGGCTATTTCGGCCAGAGGGTTTAACGGATATCCATTGGGAAATAATACTCTTGCCGATAAATTGCTGGTGATGGTTGACGGCAGAACTATTTATGAGCCAATATTTGGCGGCGTTAACTGGGATATACAGAATGTTTTACTGGAAGACGTTAACCGCATAGAAGTTGTAAGCGGGCCCGGAGGAACCTTATGGGGCGCTAATGCCGTAAACGGAGTAATAAACATAATCAGCAAGAGTGCTGCAGAAACTCAGGGATTATATGCTTCAGGAAGCTACGGAAGTTTTTTAAGAGAGTTTGGAGCATTGAGGTATGGCTCTCACATTGATTCTACATTGTTTTTCCGTGTTTACGGCCAATACTTCGGGCATAAGGGTTCAAAGTTGGGTTCAAATACGACAAACATAAATGATAAATGGGATATGCTTCAGGGAGGTTTCAGAATTGACTATCTATTATCTGGTTCCACAAATTTAACCTTACAGGGCGATGTTTATAATGGCAAACTAGATACCCCCCGAACTACCTATTTTGACGGACAGAATATAATAGGCCGCTTATCGCATACGTTCTCCAAAAATTCTGATATCACCTTACAAGTATATTATGACCGCACCTGGAGAAACTCCCAATTTACGAATCCGTTTAAAAGCCTTATAAACACATACGACGCAGAACTTCAACATCACTGGAATTTAAACACACGTAACCGGATTCTATGGGGTGCCGGCTATCGTATATTAGATAATGAAACAAACCGGGCATTCGATCCGGCAAATCGAACCTTAGAACTATTTAACGGCTTTATTCAGGATCAGATCAGTTTAATTCCTAAACATCTTGAGCTAACATTAGGTACCAAACTACTACATAATGATTACAGTGACTTTGAATGGCAGCCAAGTGCCCGCCTGGCATGGCTTCCGGACACCAAACATACTATTTGGGCTGCAGTCTCCCGGGCAGTAAGGACACCCGCCCGCTTTGATGCTGATTTAACCACCTTATCTGAATTTGGGAAGCTATTTAAATCTGAAAAAGTAATTTCGTATGAAATAGGCTACAGAGTGCGCCCTATAGAAAAAATGACATTCTCTCTTGCTGGTTATTATAACGACTACAGCGACTTACGCAGTCTTAATAATAACCCAAATGCTCCTCCTGCCCGAATATTTGCCAATAACCAGGAAGCAAAAACCTGGGGATTTGAGGCTTCGGGAAATGCAATTATTTCAAACTGGTGGAGAGTGCGTGGCGGTTATACTTTTCTTCATAAAAAATTCAATGCAACATCAGCCGATGTGATTCCGGGAAGTAATTTACTCGAAGCTCTTGACCCCAAGCACCAGGTGATGCTTCAGTCGATATTAGATTTGCCCAAAGGCTTTCAAGTTGATTGTGTAACAAGATATGTTGACCAAATACCACTAAACTTGACAGAAAATGTTCCTTCTTACTATCTGCTAGATGCCCGAATAGCCTGGCAACACCGGTTTATTACGCTTGCAGTTAACGGGCAAAACCTGCTTGAAAACAGCAATGCCGAATTTGGCAGGCGTAAAATTCAGAGAAGTGTATACGGCAACTTAACTATTCGTTTTTGAGCCGGGTAGCTGAGGCCTTTCTCCTGGACTCCAGAAAGGTGGTGCTTGAAAAAAAACCGCCCTATCTATGCCCACTTTAGTCATGCCAAAATTCCGTTGGTTGAAACCAACGGCAATGGAAGCCCTGCAGAATTGACAAGCCTTCCAGAATGGTTCTGTCATTATACCTTTCTGTATTTGAAAAAAAACCTTATCCATGCCATAAATAACCACTTAGTCATGCCGAATTTATTTCGGCAACCACCATGCAAGCGCATTATACATGTGGGGCTCCTGAAATAAATACAGAAGCAAGTCTGGCCGAGATCTAAAAAATAATTTAAAATAGCACCTTTGTATTTGTGTTACATACGTGTATGTGTACCGATACTAAATGGGATTATTAAGAATATTACTCGCGCTTTCCGTAATTATAAATCACTCTGAAAACTTTTTTGGACTTAGGTTTATTGGTGGGAAGCTCGCTGTAGAAGCATTCTTTATTATCTCCGGCTTTTATATGGCAATGGTATTAAGCGAAAAATACAGCCGAATTGAAAAACCGTACTTCAGCTTTATCAGTGGCCGCTTTCTGAGGCTCTACCCCGTGTACTGGAGCGTCTTAATATTCATAGTTTTTTATTCTGCATGCCACGGACTGATTAACAGAAATTACCTTTTTCTTAACGCCTATTTCGATTACGCGGACAGGTTTTCGCTAACCAGCTATGCCTATTTTATTTTCACCAATATTATAATTTTCGGCCAAGATGTAATTATGTTTTTAGGAGCCGATGAGCATGGTGGCTTGCATTTCGTTAAAAATTTTCGGGCTTCGCATCCGCCAATCCATAATTTTTTGCTGATAGCACCCGCCTGGTCAATAAGCCTTGAGATGATGTTTTACCTCATAGCGCCGCTTTTAAATAAAGGCAAATCTATTGTATTGGTTCTACTGCTGGCCATCAGCTTTGCTGCCAAGTTAACGCTGCAGAACAAAGGCTTTAACCACGACCCATGGACCTACCGATTCTTCCCTTTTGAGCTGGCTTATTTTATATTCGGTATTTTATCTTACCGCCTGTTTCATGCACACAAAAAAAGGTTCAGATTCAGTCCTTTACTTCAAAAGATTATTTCTGTCTATTTAATTAGCGTAACCGTTTTTTATGCGCAACTTCCCGCCTTTGCTTATAAAGATTACGTTTACCTTGCAAGCGCCTTCCTTGGTGTTCCGTTTTTGTTCCTACAAACCAAGCACAGCCGCACCGACCGCTTTATTGGCGAATTCTCCTACGTGGTTTACATCTCGCATGCGTTTATTATAAAGATCCTGCTTACATCCTTGCCTTTGAAAGAAATATGGCTTAGTGAGGCCGCTACAGTTCTAACGATAGTCTTTGCATGGTTTATTATCGAGCTTGTTTCAAAAAGGATGGAGAGATACAGGGCGCAAAGATTGGTATATAAAAAGGCGATAAGCCTGAGCTAAATCGCCATTACTACCTAACGCCTTACCATCAACTTTTAAACACTTTACGAGACATAACTAGCTCAGAATCTTTCAAAAACCAGCTTCTTACTTACTGCCATTCCTGCCGTAGTGCCCATAGCTACAGCATTTGCCAGTGTACGCATACGCGACACATTATCCCCGCAGGCATAAACGTCATCAACAGTCGTTTCTTGGAGTGCATCAACCCGAACATACCCGTCGTCTGTTAATTCGCAACCCAATTGCCCTGGAATTTTACAATGCTGCTCAAAAGGAGTCCTGGTATAAATAGCCTTTACCGGAACCTTCGATCCATCTTCGAATATTATTTGCCGCAGATTGCCATCTATGTGTTCAAGCCTTTCAATTCTTTTCTCTTCGACCCGTATAGGATGCTTTTCTAATTTTTCAATTTGTTCTGGGGTTAACTTGGATTTTCCCTCTGTAAAAAGGGTTAAGTCTTTCGTCCAATTGGATATCAGTTTAGCCAGTTCATAACCATTCTCGCCACTTCCCAAAATTCCTGTCGGCTGATCTCTAACTTCATATCCATGGCAATAGGGACAATGAAGTACCGATATTCCCCAGCAATCGACAAATCCTTCTACATCGGGCATAATATCTTTAATACCTGTGGCGAATATTAATTTGTCTGCCCAAAATATTTCGCCGGAGGCAGTCTGAATTTCAAATAAACCGTTGGAAGTTCTTTGGCCCGAAATGGCAAGGCCATCAAAGAACTGAACAGTATCATATAATGCTACCTGTTGTTTTCCAATGGCCGCGATATCTGCAGGCTCTTTTCCATCTTGGGTGAGAAAATTATGGGAATGCGGTGTCTGCCGGTTACATGGCTTGCCGCTATCAATTACCAAAACACTTACTAATGCCCGGCCTAAAGCCATTGCTGCTGCAAGTCCCGAGTAACTTCCGCCAATAATTATTACATCAAAATTTTTATTTTCCATTTTTTGTTAAGGATTTCCAGGTGTTGGTGGAGACACCAACACTGGATATTTGCCGTGGTTGGTGTTCCCATCAACCACTTAAGTTAATCATATTGTCCATTGGCCGATCCTCAAGGGCGAGAAAGCCCGCCACACTTATCTATTCAATTTTCATAGCAATTCTATTAATTACAAAATTTACGAAAGGAAGCCCTGCAAACATCATCCAGGGAACTAGAATAATGGTTAATAACAGCGTTCTTTGATACAATGGTAAAACAGATAATAGATCGCCAAAAAGGTAGAGGAACAGCGTTATGGAAGGATAAATAACCACCCAAATTTTTAAGGCAGCAATTAATTTCATTTTTGTTTTCATAATTACCTGAGTTCGATTAAATCACGAGTTGCGCCCGTGGTTGCTGATAGTCAAGCCTTTCAGGCTTGCTTGACAGCAGAACATGCTATGTGAGTCCTTCCATTATAGCGCTTAAACCAGACGCCAAGGGCCAGCGATGACTTCTTCTATTTTTTAAGTTAACAATGACATTGCCACATCCAGAGGAAGACACTAGGCGTCAACAAGATATCGTTCTATTTCAATAAATTACAGAAAAATCTACGGCTTTATTATCTGTCCGGTATTAGCGCCAAAGACGCTTTTTCGGAAACCGTATTCGAGCTCTTGCATAGTTACAGGAATATCGCCTGGAAAAAACGGAAAGTATTGTGGCGAGTTTTCAATAACGGTGGGGCTAACGGCATTAATTCGGATACCTTTATCCAATTCAATTGCTGCAGCCCTGACAAATCCCTCTACAGCCCCATTTGCTGCCGATGCATTGGCAAAGTTTAACTGCGGCTCATTGGTTAAGGCTCCGGTAATGAGCGTAAATGAACCTTTAGGCTTGATGTAGTGCTGGCCAATAAGCACCAGATTAATTTGTCCCATCGTCTTTCCCTCAATTCCTTTTCTAAATTCGTAATCTGTCAACCCTTTCCAGGGGCCAACATAGGTAGGGCCGGCTGTGGATATGAGCGCATCAAAAGGCCCTACTTGCTTATACATGTTCTCAATAGACGTGGTTGACGTGATATCTACCTGGATGGTACTGTCTTTGGGAGCTGCCTTAATTACCTCGTGTTCTTTTTCAAACGCACTGGCTAAGTGCTTGCCCATGGTGCCTGTTGCCCCGACAATGATGATTTTCATTTTTTGTAAATTTTATTACGCAAAACTAATTGAGGGGCTGGCTCAGGGATAGCACATAAAGCGGTTTGTATAGGACTTATATAAAGTTTTGCCTAAAGGCATCGGGAGAATGTCCGGTATGCTTTTTAAAAAACCTGATAAAGTAAGAAACGTCTTCATAGCCCATTTGCTCGCTAATTTCCTTTATCTGATTAGAGGTTGCTAATAAATATCGTTTAGCCTCCAGAATAATATGTTCGGTTATTAACTCTGAAGCGGTTTTGCCTAGTGTTGTTTTAGTGATTTCATTAAGCTGATAGGGCGAAAGATTCATCAATTTTGTGTATTGCGATACTTGCTTGCAGGTAATAATGTGTGTTTGCAAGAGTTCTAAAAATTCTTCCAGTCGTTCCTGCGTATAGGTGTTGATACTTGCTGCTGGGGTGTTTGTACTTCGGCTTTGCCTGAAAAGTTCGATAAAGAAGATATCCAGATTAGCCTTAATAATATCCTGATATCCATCTTCTCTGTGGGTATATTCCTGAAATATATTGAATAAAACCGCATGTATTTTTTGAAACTTGCTCTCCAGGAGTTTGCAAAAATTCCCACTGCTAGTCTTTAGTCTCTGTAACGACACCTTGTTGCCTGGATGGTAGAACTCAGTATTAAATGCCATTAAAAATCCAGTGCAACTGCTGTGCAATGTAAGCTGATGTACCTGGCCGGGCCGCATACAGAAAACGCTATTATCAACAGCGTCATATTGTTCAAAATCTATTTCGTGGCTACCTTTTCCATTTTGTAATGCAAGGATGAAAAAGAAGTTATGCCGGTGCAGGCCCTGAACCAAATCTTGTCCATTAAGCACTTCTTTAATGTCACGAATATTGAAGCCGGGGAAAGAAGCGTGCTCAGCACACGTTGGACGGATATGCCTTATTGGAATTTTCTTCATTTCCTATTAATCTGCCTGGATTCCAAAATTTAAACTTAAGCTATGTGTTCTCCTTTTGCCCGATTGCCTGATGATGTAGGGCGAAATTATGCAAAGAGATTTGATGTAGCAAAACTACAAAATACTGCCCCCTACAGCTTATGCAACCATTTTTCCACCCTCTTCCTTCTCTAAAATAAATCCTATATCTTTGCATCATTAATTAAAAAACACACCAGTGAAAATATCTGAGTAAGAAGATGGTTACGTACCATCATGAGTTCCGCCCTAACGGAGCGTTTTGGTAACAGATTGTCAACGCGTCAATTCAAGCCTTTGTATTGACAAAACACTTAGATTCAATGTGATTCATTCCCTTTAAAAAGCATTTGTGCTTTATTCTTTTTTGGCAGCTTATACAGCTTGCTAGCCCAATTTATTTTCTATTAGTTAATTCTTAAAACATCTATTATGAGTATCGTAATCAGATCACTCTGCTATACCCATCCAGATAGGGAAATCTTATTTGAGAACATCAATTTATCAGTTTCCAAAGGAACAAAAGCTGCTTTGGCAGGAAACAATGGCGCTGGAAAGTCAACTTTATTGCAGTTAATTGCGGGTGAGCTTAAAGCGGCGGCGGGAGACCTTATCCTCTCTGAACAAGCCTATTATGTACCCCAGCACCTGGGACAATATGATCATCTTTCTATTGCCGGGGCTTTGAAAATTGATAGGAAACTAAATGCATTGCGAGCCATCCTGGAAGGTGACGCTTCGCCAGAACATTTTAACAAGCTGGAGGACGACTGGGATATTGAAGAGAAAGCGCAGAATGCACTAACTTTCTGGCATCTTGGGCACCTGGGCCTTGAGCAAAAAATGGAAACACTTAGTGGAGGAGAAAAAACCAAAGTCTTCCTTGCAGGTATACAAATTCATTCGCCTGGAGTTATTTTGCTCGATGAACCTTCAAACCATATAGACGCGTTTAGCCGAAAACTTCTTTATGACTTTATTCCGAAAAGTAAAGCCACCATTTTGATAGCAAGCCACGACAGGGCGCTGCTCAATTTGCTGGATATTACCTTAGAACTAAGCAAAAGTGGAATTGAGCTGTACGGCGGAAATTTCGACTTTTACAGGGAGCAAAAAGAGCTTAAACTGAATGCCTTGAAGCTGCAGTTAGATGAGCAGTCTAAAACGTTAAAACAGGCTCAACAAAAAGCCCGGGATTTAGCGGAGCAACGTCAGAAAAAGGAATCCAAGGGCAAGGCACACGGGCTAACTCAATCCTTACCCCGTATTGTGGCTAACGGACTGAGGGGGAAAGCCGAGCAAACTACTGCCAAAATTCAGGATACACATAGCGAAAAAATCAACGGCATTTCAGATAACTTAAAACAGGTAAGGGAACAAATTCAGCAATATCAGGTGTTGAAAATCGATCTGAAAGAGTCAGGGTTGCATCAAGGAAAACTGTTGATTGATGCTCAAAACATCAACTTTGGCTACGAAGAAAAGCTATTATGGGACGCCCCCTTATCTTTCCAAATTCGCTCGGGGAATCGGGTTAAGGTTGAGGGGAAAAATGGCTCAGGAAAAACCAGCCTCTTGAAAATCATAATGGGCGAGCTTCAACCGAATGCCGGAGAAATCTCCAGGACAGATTTTAAATACCTTTACCTTGACCAGGAATATTCGGCCATTGCCAACCAACTCAGTGTATTTGAACAGGTTCAGGGATTCAATAACCGTCATTTACAAGAACATGACTTGAAATCGCTGCTACATTATTACCAGTTTAGCCGGGAAATGTGGGATCGGAAATGTGAGTCACTAAGTGGGGGCGAAAAAATGAAGCTAAGCCTTTGTTGTTTGGCAGTGAGCAACAATACTCCTGACCTGCTTGTACTGGATGAACCAACAAATAACCTTGACTTGCAAAGCCTCGAAATATTAAGTTCTGCTGTAAAGGGTTTCAATGGCACTTTGATTCTTATTTCGCATGACTTGCATTTTGTAGAGGAAGTGGGGATTGATATGAGTATTTGTTTATAATCTAACTTTAACGCAGCCAGCGTTCGGAATGCTGTCTGCGTTTTGCAATGGGCTGAAGCTACCTGTGGCATAAAAATTTATGGGCTGCAATGCCTAAGCGTTTTGTCTTCTCGACGAAGGAGAGATCTTAAAGCGCCTTATTTACAAGCTTGCTAAGACTCCTCCTTTCGTCGGAAGGACAATGCGGGGCTAACATAATTGCACTCAAACCCTGTCATTTGCCCTTTCTGTGTTTAAAAAATGGGGAACTACAGATACATAAAAAATATGTTTCACGCTCCTAACCAGCCTTGTCATGCTGAATTCATTTCAGCACCCCATCATACATTCACTACATGCATGTGAGGCCCTGAAATAAATTCAGGGTGACAAAGCGCGTTATATCATTAACCCTTTCTGTGTTTTGAAAAAAATGGGGGACTCTCTATTTCGCCTCTTTAAGCATATTCAACAAGAGCTGCTGCCCTACAATATTTGCTTTATTGGTAGATGAATTGTTGAATGTTACCATTGCTTCATTTTCACCATCGCCTTCCGCCTTCTTGCCCATTTTTATATCTTTTATGGTTGAAGTGATATCTAATGCTGAAAGAATGATTTTACCTCTCCCATGAGGGAATATACTTAAAGCAGAATAGACCTCTGGCTTGTGGTCTGAAACGCAGGCAACAACTGTTTCGCCATTAAACAAACGTAAACCTATGCGGCTTTTGTTATAGGTTGCCAGGCCCTGATATTCCCAGTTAAATACGCAGTTTTGAGGCAGGCCATTAAATAAGCGGTGTTCCTTTACGAAGAAGTTTCCGCCGTACCATGTGGTGCCCATTTCTTTTAATCCGCGGTAATCAATTATCTCCTTACGCCCTAAAAAGGTTGCCCATTTTTCGATATTGGCAGCAATAATCAGCGTGTTTCCTTCATTCACCCATTCCAGAATTTCGGTTACCAGGGGATTGCCGGTTTGTTGTGGGTCAAAAGCACCAACTAATAAATATTTGCCTTTGGGCCTTCCGGACTTGAAGGATTTAAAAGAATTAAGCCCGGCACTCTTTAGAAAATTTTCCATCACGCCACTGGTATCTGCTACCATGCCATCACCAGGAACACCTTCTGTATTTAGTTTTACCGCGAAGAGATTATCTTCACCCGAAGCTACAACCTGCCCATTGCGCTTTAACTCTGCCTTTATTATTGTGTATCCTTCTGTTTGGGCTACAAAGTTATTGCCCGGCGATAAAAGCTCTCCGTAGGTATGGCCTCCTGTTGCTTTAACCGGAATAGATCTACTCTGAATTACCTTCCCTCCTTCTGCAATGGCCTTAAATTCTAAGGTATACTCTCCTTTTAAATCCACTTCATTTACCAGGTGGAAATCAATAACAGAGGTATCGCCTACTCCGAGTACTTTTCGGTTCATTTTTACAGCCACATATACCGGGCGGTTGTACCTGGCAATTAATTCAGGGTCTCCCTTAAGATTTCTGTAATTATCAACTATGCCCGAATGGTTTTCCAGTTTCATACTCTCCCAACCGTTTACAGCGTAACCATCGGCCTGATTTCCAATTCTAACATTTTCTATAGCCCTGCCCTGGTAGTAAAACGCTACATTACCCATTTTGCGGGTCAAGGAATCAACGTTCGGAAAAGCTTTGCCAAATCCGGGAGTAGCCTTGAGGAAGTTATCGTAAGCATCGTACCATTTCAGGTAAGCATTTGTTTCCCAGCCAATATTTGTCCCGGTTTTTACAATTTCATCTCTAATTAATTGAAGCCGCGGCGGAGTTCCAATCGCCCCTTCTTCACCCCAATATTGTATTTCATCTTTATGGTCAAAATACCTCAAATAATCTTTCGGGCCTTTATACAGGTTGTCATGATAGGTTCCAGGGCCACCGGCATGGTGTTGGTCGAACCAACCATAATCACGGAAAGTAAAATCATAAGGGAGCAAGTGCAGCTTAAATCGGGGGTCGCGGCCCAGTTTAATATCCCCGTTAGATGAATTGTAGGTTATGATACGGGTTTCATCCAGTTTATGAGCTGCTAGCATTTGCAGGCTATCTTGCTTTTGCGGCTGGGCACCGCGCTCATTGTGCATGTTGTAGATCACTAACGAGGGGTGGTTGCGATCTCGCTTTATCATTCTGAACAGCTTTTCATTACGTGCAGCGAAATAAAAATCAGCCTGCTTCTTCCCTTCCGGATCTTTAGCATTAAAGCGGTCTGCAGGATACTGATTGCCTCCGGGCTCCTCGAAATAAAGTAAGCCAAGCTCATCAGCATAGTCAAGCACATTTTGCTGGCCAATGGTGCGATGGAAGTTCAGCATATTTAAGCCAATCTGCTTAGCCGCCGTAATTTGCTTTTTCGCCAGCTCATCTGAAGGAGCAATTCCATTCACTGGCCAAAATCCCCAGCTTATTGCGGTTCTTGCAACAATCCGTTTTCCATTCAGATAAAACTGCTTATCGCCATCTATGTCTTTCACTTCAAACCACCTGAAGCCAAAACGCTGATTGTATTTATCAGAGCTTTTATCAGCTCCCTGCCACTGTACAGAAATGGTATAAAGATTAGGTGCATCAGGGCTCCAAAGTGCTGCATTATCCAGGCTTACGGTGTAAGAATTGGTATTGATTCCCTTTGAAAGCTTAGCCACGGGATATGACTTTTGCCAAACCACCTTCTGGCTTCCTTTTGCTTCTTTAATTGCAAGAATTAAATTTCCGCTTTGCGTTTTAGATGCCTGATTTTGCGTTGTTATCTGTACGTCTATTTCGTTGGCTTTTGGCTTATTTTTGACGAACACATCATCTATAAAAACCTTATCTGTTGCAATCAATTTTACTTTTCCTGTAATGCCACCAAAACCATGGGTAGGATTTGTTCGGTAACTTCCCCACATAAAATTCTGCGAATCGCGCCAGTCGAAGTTTCCGTTAGGGTCTGTTATCCTTACGGCAATGTCGTTGGTTTTGCCATAGGCTACAGCGTCGCTTATGTCTACAGAAAATGGAGTTCCGTTAACCAGGTCATAGCCAACTAATTTCTTATTTACAAACACTTCTGCGCGGAAACGTACGCTTTCAAAATCAAGCAGCAGGCGCTTGCCTTTTAAGGATGAAGGTACATCCATGGTAGTTGTGAACCAGGATACGCCTATATAATTGCCGGTAACGCCAAATGGGTTACCATTTATCCCCCAATGAAATTGCTCTACGGTAGCTGGAAGTTGCACGTCTATGCCTTTCTCCTTTCCAAACCAGTCCCACCCGCCAGAAGGCTGATTGATTTTTAATTTCTTTACATCCACCGGAGGGGCATACAAGGGATCGTTAATCCATGGAGCTTTCTGGTCAAGTACTAGTTTCCAGTCGTTTCTGGATAAGTCGAGTGTAAAACGATCGGGAGCCTGCTGGGCGAAGGTGCTAAAAAGGCTAAAAAGTGAGGGTATTGCTAAATAGAAGACTTTTTTATAAAGCATTGGCTAAGTGTGTTATTTAAGATCTTGTTAAAAATAAAAATACACTGAGGCATTTAAGCTCCCCCAGTGTATTCTTTTTACTTTATAGCTGTAACATTTTTATTGATATCCTTCATTCTGGGTAAACTCTGCCTTATTGGTAACAGCATCGAGTTGAACACGAGGAATTGGCCTAACAATATGATATGGCTGAATATTAGGAGCAACATCGGGATTATGCATTTTCACCCTGTCAATAAGCTTGCCGGTTCTTTTTAGATCAAACCAACGTAGTTGTTCCCCCGCAAATTCTCTTGCACGCTCGTCTAAGATAAAATCGAGGGTAACTTGCGCAGGAGTGACTTGCATTTCGGTTACTTTACCTGGCTTTGCGGCCCTTGACCTTATAAAGTTGAGGTAATAAGCAGCAGAATCTGTACGGCCTAGTTTTAATTGCGCTTCTGCTGCAATCAGGTATAACTCGGCAAACCTGATTACAAATGCGTCGCGAGAGCTTTGAGCTTCGTTAATAGAGGCTCTTGTTGGGTCTAAAAATTTAGATAGTGTAGGGTATCTCAATTGGTCTTTTACTTTGCCATCTGCAGCATAGGTGTAATTTCTATCGTATACAAAGTAGTTTTTAGATGCCGCATTCGGGAAAGCCTTCCGGGTTGCTACCACTGCGGTATCGCCTACTTCTTGATTAGGCCTTCTTTGAGAAGCTGAAGGATTATTTGCTATATATACCTCCTGAAACGAAGCCTCATAACGGGCATCCTCATCAGCATACAGGTCGAGCAGGAATCTTGTGGGCATATATCGATTAAAAGGACGTCCGTATGGGATATCACGAGTCATTCCAGTTTCGGTATCATACTTCATGATAAACAGCATGTGTGCACTATTGCTTCCACGGCTGTGCCCGTAAGGATTAGAGATGACATTGGTCAAATCATTAAGCGATAGGTTAGTTGAATAATTAACGGCATATACTACTTCCTTATTCTTCTGATTATTCATTTTCCACAGATCTGCATAGTTAGCCTGCAGCTGAAATCCGTAATTTCCATTGATTACTGCCCTTGCGTAATTGTTAGCCGCAGCATTATTGCCTCGGGTTAGGTATACACGTGCCAGAAAAGCTTGAGCCGCCGCTTTGGTTGCCCTTCCGTAATCGGTAGTGCTTGGAGGTAAGTTATTTACTGCAAATTCCAGGTCGCTAATGATGAGATTATAAAAAGTTTCTACCGGAGTTTTATTGGCAACAGTAACTACCCCATTGGTTTCCTCTGTGGAAAAATGAACATTACCCCAGGTTTCAACGATGTGCCAGTAGTAAAATGCTCTTAAAAACCTTAACTCAGCTTCCCGGATTGGCCTTCTGGCAGCAGTCAAACCAGCTTTGTCAATACGTGTAAGGCCAGTATTACAAAGATTTATTGCAGCATATAGCGCTTGCCATTCGGTAGCTATTGCACCGTTAACCCCTTGCAGGTTAACATATTTGGTAAGGTCCGGATAGACGTCACCGGCTCCGCTCATCCACAAATCTGTACCCATCTCAGATAAACTGATGGCCTCTTCTTTTCCATACCACCAACGCTGATATGAATACGCAGCATTTACGAGCGTTTCAAAGCCTTCCGGCGTGCTGTAAACGTTATCAGGCATCATTCCTCCCGGATTATATTCGGTTAGAATTTTCTTGCAGGATGAGAAAACCCCAAGGGTGAACAATATAAATAATGTACTTTTTATGTATGTTTTCATTATAAGTCTTATTAAAGCATTAGAAATTGGCGTTCAAACCCACCACATATAACTTCGTCATCGGGAAATTTTCAGAGCCGCCACGTTCAGGGTCGTAATCATCAAGGCGATCCTCTTTAGTCCAGGTAAACAGGTTCTTGCCCGAAGCGTATACTCTTACACTTTTTACAAATGTTTTATCGAGAATCCGTTTAGGAAGCGTATATCCTAAGGATACATTTCTCAGGCGCACAAATGTTCCATCGACATAACCCAAAGTTGAGGTATACAACATACTAGCTAAAGATAAACCTGAATTCGGGCGAGGATAAAGATTAGATGGATTTTCTGGCGTCCAATAGTCAATTGCTGCAGTACTTTGCCCAAGGCCCTGAGGGTCATATCGCCTTAAAAAATCAGGCCTTATAGTCTGTCCAATCCTTCCAAATACATAAAAATTGAAATCGAAATTTTTATACTTAACAGTATTATCGATTCCACCAAACCATCTTGGCTGTGCGGAGGCCACAACTTTACGATCATTGGTTGCATCAATCTTACCATCATTGTTCAAATCTTTAACCTTGATGTCGCCCGGCTTTTGCCCAAATTTTGTAGCTTCGGCCGCTTCAGCGGTTTGCCAGATGCCTAAGTTCTCGTAATCATAAAAGACATTAGATGGGTGCCCAACAAACCAATTATTAACAATGTCGCTCAAGGTGCCACTGGCTAATGAGGCAATTTTTTGCCTGTTTCGGGTAAATGTTAGGGAAGTGTTCCATTGCAATTGAGAATTTTTAATATTTTCAGTATTCAAGCTTACTTCAATACCCTTGTTTCTAGTCTTTCCTACATTCTGCACTACCTTTTCTGCACCGCTCGAAGTCGGAAGCTTCCTTTCCAACAATAAATCGGACGTTTTGGAATCATAGTAATCAACACTTCCTGATATTTTATTTCTCAAAATGCCAAAATCAAAGCCTATATCATGGGTACTCGTATTCTCCCATCCCAAAAAATCATTTCCGAGCTGCCTGTTTAATAAATAACCAGGGGCAGGTGTATCGTCCCAGGCATACGCAACCCTAACAACCGGACTTTGTGTTGAGTACGGAAGCACAGAGTAATTTCCTGCAGTTCCATAGCTATAGCGCAACTTTAAATCACTAATAGCCCTGATACCTTTCATAAAATTCTCATCGCTAATTCTCCAGGCTGCAGCGGCTGAAGGAAAAAATGCCCACTGATGCCCTCCTGCAAGAATAGAAGAACCATCCGTACGGCCGGTAGCAGTTAACAGGTACTTACCCTTATAACTATAATTAAGCCTACCAGCAAAAGATACAAGATTTGACATTGAGTAGTCGGTACTTGCTCCTATATTATTTGCATTTTCCAAAGCATAAAATAACTGGGTTTTGATAAGTTGGTTTTCGCCTTGAGCGCTGATGTTGTCAGAGCGGTTCCACAGAAAACTGTTTACACCTGTTAAATTGATCGAATGCCCTCCTATTTCTTTTTGATAGCTCAGAATATTTTCAAGGTTTATCAACAACCCATTCCCTGTTGAATAAGTGGCTAGAGGAAATGAGCCGTTTCGGTCTATAGTTGCACTCCCCGCATAGCTACCACTTCGATTATTATTAAGTGTTGAACCTAAAATGGATTTGAAACTTAAACCTTTTGCAGGAGTAACTTCAACAAATGCATTAGTTAATACGCGTGTTATTAAATTGCGGTTGCTATACACATCAGGCTCCTCATCCGCCAGAGGGCTTACTGCAGGGCCATTTAAGGGGTATAAAATAAACTTCCCGTTCTCATCATAAATTGTGCCCAAAGGATTTATTTTATTTCCCTGATTCAAGGGGTCTCTCCTTATACTTTGCTCATAATGAGTAAGCTGTGCCTGCATACCCGCTTTAAAGAATTTGCCTATTTTTTGGTCAAGGTTTAAACGAGCATTGTATCGGTTAGACCAGTCCATTTTAAAAATTCCCTTCTCGTTCAGATAATCGAGCGAGAAATAAACCTTTGTATTCTCAGTTCCGGCATTTATTCCCAACTGGTAATCTTGTTGCTGTCCATTATGAATCAGTAAGTCCTGATAATCAAGAAACTGATTTTTCTCCATAGCAGCGATTTCGGCTGCACTAAATATCTCCGGATCGTTTGTAGGGCTACTCCATTTTCCAGTTGTCCTCCAGGCTTCCCTTTTCAAGGTTCTCCATTGCTCCATATTCATTACATCAGGATATCTGGACACTTGTGAGATGCCTGTGTACGAATTGAATGAAACTGATGGTTTTCCGGTGCTACCTTTTTTGGTGGTAATGATGATAACCCCGTTTGCCCCCCTGGAACCATAAATGGCAGTAGATGACGCATCTTTCAACACATCCATCGATTCAATATCGTTTGGATTGATATCCTGAATATTTGAGTACTGCACGCCATCCACAATAAAAAGCGGCCCATTGTCGGCTGTTAAAGAACGGGTTCCACGCACAGTAATGCTAACGGACGAACTTGAGGAGCCGTTACTTCGGGTAATATCTACGCCTGGAAGCTTACCCTGTACAGATTCTATAATATTGGCTGAAGGCACTTCTGCAATTTCAGGGCCTTTTATGGAGGCGACAGAACCTGTTAAATCACGCTTTTTAACGGTTCCATAACCAATTACCACAACTTCGCCCAGGCTGGCTGTTGATTCTTTCAAAACGATTTTAATATCAGTGCTGCCTGTAACGGTATACTCCTGAGTAGCAAAGCCAATAAATGAAAAAACCAGCGTTTTTGCTCCCACAGGCATAACCAGGGAGAATTTTCCATTTAAGTCTGTAGTAACCCCTGCAGAAGCACCCTTAACCCTTACACTCACGCCGGGAAGGGGCTGCCCTTTTTCATCATTTACTACGCCGGAAATCTTCTCCTGGATAACTTCTGACGGCCTGTTCTCAGCTCCTGTATTACTACTGGAAGTGGACTTTTGCAGGATGATGTATTTGTCTTTAATGCTCCAGGTAAGATTTTTCCCTTTAAGCAGATAGTTGATAACATCCTCTACTTTGGCGTTAGTGAAATGAAGTTTCACCTGTTCTTTGTCATTTAACAGCGAGCTGCTGTAGAAAACGGTAAGGCCTGTTTGCCTTTTAATTTCTTTAAATATTGCAGAAATGCTTGCATTGCTTTTTATGATAGACACATTCCCTGCCGATTGGGTGTAGCCAAACAGCGAATTCATAAGCAGCATTAGGCAAGTAAGGGCAATAAACCGCCTGTGATAACGTACTTTGTTCATAAATGGTTAATTGAGTTTTCCCCTTAGACAGGAAATTGGAAAATGCGGGTGAAGAAAAAAACATTTTTTTTCTCCACCTAAGCCGCGGCCGCAATTACTTAAGGTGCAATACGCCGTTCTTTATTTCTGAATGAATGCCCGCGGTTGCCTTAATATTATCAAGGAATACGTTAAGGGGCTGTTTTTTATTGATAGATCCGGTAAGCTTTTGCGATGAAACACTGCTGCCATCAAAAACAACCTCCACATCAAACCATCTTGGTATCACTTTAGCTATTGTTTCCAGGCGGGCATCTTCGAAGTTATACACGCCGCTCATCCAAGATGTAACCAGTTCAGCATCGAAACTCCGGGTAGCAAAACCTTTATCAGCGATGTATATCGCCTCCATTCCAGGCTTAAGCTCTATTCCCTTTCCATTTGCTGAAGTTTGAACTTTACCGTGTACCAGCGATGTTGCTACCTCTGCCGAGTAGGCGTTTATGTTAAATTCTGTTCCCAGAACCTTTACTTCGGTAGCCTTTGTATGGACTATAAATGGATGTTTTTTATCTGACGCTACCTTGAAATAAGCTTCTCCCCGAAGGTAAACTTCGCGGGTGCTGCCTTTAAATTTAAATGGAAAACGAAGGGACGAGGATGAATTCATCCACACCTCGGTACCGTCAGACAGCGTAATTTTATAATCCAGAGAAGCTGGGATTTCAAGCGTATTCCAGGAAGTAGTTTCTGCACTGCTAAAAGATAGCCCTCCTTCTGAAGCATGAAGCGTTGCGTCTTTTAGTGCAATATCCCCTTTGGGCTCCTTGTCAAGCCCCAGCGATGTTCCGTCGCCTAAAATAAGTTTTATTTCAGGCGATTTAGACGTTTTACCTGCAATGTCTTCCGATGGCTTATTGTTAAAAGTAGTGAAATAAAAAGCAAATGAACATGCCATTACAAGCAAGGCGGCGGCAAGCATCCGCCGGGTATTATATTTGCTTTTGGCCGGGCGCCCAATCTTTTCCTCAACGTTCTGCCATGCTGCATCCGCATCAATGCCTGATAAAAATTTCTTTGCACGGGCAGACTCGGAAAAGCTTTTCATTTCAAGCCATTTTTCCCGCACTTCAATATCCTTCTCAATCATATCCTCAAGCAAATCACTATCCTGCCGGGAGATTGTCCCTGCTATTTTCTCAATTATCAGCCTGTTGATATCTATTCCTTCCTTCATGTACAACCTTTGACAGAAAATTCGCCCGAAAGGGTGAACTATTTTAAATTATTTAATCGTGCCCTTAAATTTTTTACCGCGAGCTTCAAATGGGTTTTAATAGAGTTTATACTGATACCCATTTCGTCGGCAGCCTCCTGATATTTCTTATCTTCCAGATATACCAGGTTTACCACCTCCAGGCGCTGTTTAGGCAGCTCATTCAAAATGGATTTAATCATACTGGCAGACTCGCTTCTTTCCAGCTGGTTATCCAGAACAATCTCTTCTTTGCCATACAGGTATTTATCCAGTTTCTTTTTTTCATTCTGCCGCTTTTCTAAAAGGTTAAGGCTACGGTTTCTGATACTGGTATGCAGGTAGGCTTTTACCGATGTATTTATGTTTTGCAGCAGTTGCCTTTCCCAGGCTTCCGCAAAAAAAGATTGAACAAGGTCTTCGGCTTCCATTTCATCCTTCAGAATAAAGAAAGCTTCAAGCACCAGAGGTTTATAATGACTCTTAAAAACCATCTCATATGATTGAAGGCAGTTTTCTTCCTTTACCTGAAACGTTGTTTCCATATCTTCCATAGGCCCCCGAAAATGAAATTATTATAAATGGATTAAACTTCTTTCCTGCTATTAGTGCACGACAACGTTGGCATATCTTGCCGCTGATTTTATTCGCACACGCTAAAAAACTAAAAACAAAATTGATTAATTGGTTAGGGCAAATACGCTGCCTTAATTTCAAATGTAAGTTCTTTGAACTTAACTTCTAAGTTTTTGTTGAAAAACATCTTTATAGCACAAGATTTGCAGCCTTTCAGTGCAAGCCCGATCTGGCAAGATTTTTATAAATTTAAACCAAACATTTAGCCATGAATAAACCACGCTCCTATCTCTATCATACTATTTGGAACGGCTCACTTAACTTAGGAGATACTCCGGGAGTATTTAATACCAGTGCCTTTGTCGGGCTTATTCTTCAAATTCCGGTTAACATTACCTATATCCCTTCAAACCGGCTTTATGTAGAATTAATGCTCTACACAAGCGATGTGGAGATATTCAACAGCAAGGTTCATTATGTTTACCTCGACTGGGTTGCGGGGCAGCCTTTTAACGCGCCTATCGGGCAGATAGACGACTCGGATACAATCCCGAATATACCGGAATATCATCGGCTGAAAATTCCAACCCAAGGATTGGAGCTGGGCAATCACACTGTTACCATAGTGGTGAACAACAGCACTCCGGTGGGCTTAAAAGATGACTTTGTATTGTACCGAATTGATGCGGATAACGATTTGGGAATAAGAATAGGGCACTATTAAACTCGCTTAAAACGAAATCAAAACTTTATCACGCACCTAATATCATCGTTTTCAATGTATCAAAAAGCTTTATCACCAGAACAACTTTCTGCCTATGAGAAATTGGGCATTAATCCTAAAAACCGAATTATTGTTAGTTTAGATGGAGGTGGCATAAGGGGAATATTAACTCTCCAGATGTTAAAAAAAATCGAAGAAATTGCAGGGCTTCCATTAAATAAGTTCTGCGACCTTTTTGCGGGCACTTCTACCGGAGGAATTATTGCAGGTTTGCTCTCCTGTGGTTATAATGCTGCACAAATTGAAGAGCTTTATATCGACTTTGTTTCTAAAGTGTTTTTAAAAAGAGAGCTGCTGGCCAACAGGTTTTTAAATCCTCCGGCGTATGACAAAAAGAATTACCGCGAGGTACTGAAAAACGTGTTGGGAAATAAAACGTTGAAGGATGTATGCACGCAAAACAACGTCGACTTGTTTATTACCGCCAAGGATATTACCGACAACGAAGAAACTTATTTCACTTGCTTCCTTAACAATAACAAGGTTATAGGCACTTACCAGGATGCTCTGTTACGAACTGTATTAGAGGCTACCATGAGTGCTCCTACCTATTTTAGCCCGCTGGAGCGTTTTATTGACGGAGGTACTACCACTTACAACAACCCTTCTTTAGCGGCAGTGCTGGAAGCGGTTCAATATGACGGAAAGAATAAATACCTGCTGCCAAACATTACCTTATTTAGTTTTGGAACGGGCAAGCTTGTAAAATCGGTTCAGCCTGGGCAGGCCGCCAACCCACAGGGCATAGACACTTACTTTTGGCTGAATTATGTGATGGACGAATCCAGCCAGGACGCCAGTACCATGCAAACAGACCTTTTCAGGTCTCAAATACTGAATCTCGACTATAGGCGCTTCCAAATATCGTTTGACAGAGGTTCCATTCAAAAATTACCAGATAAAGAGATTTCCTCACTGCATTTTACCAACGCTAACTGGCTGCGCGACCTGACTGACGAGGATTTGCAAGATATTGAAATGGATGATGTAGGTAAATTTGATTTGATGAAAATTATTGGCGAAGCGATGACGGATTATATCATGCAAAACAATCAGTTTAAGCGGGATTTAAATGACACGCCTACCAAGCGGGATGAACTGGTTACTGTTTATGAAAATATAAGCCGAATTAAAGCAATGGTTACCAGCGAACAATGGATTAACCAACAGCCGAGCAGTTAGGCTTAACTAATTCCCCAATGCTGCAAGGTTCATTATTTACAATTTGATTGCTTGCAAAAACCAACAGGGAAATTGGCTTTTAAAGCTTTTATATAGAACCTCAGACAGCGTTTAGAACGCCTGTCTGCGTTATGCGGCCGCCAACAGTCGTTCTAAACGTTTCTTCTTGCTTTATTCTTTTTGACATAGGCCATCTTTAATTTAAAAGCGATTTCCCTGAAAAACCGTCAATCAGCATGAAAACTTCTAATAATTTCTAATAATTTAGAGTATGGAAATCGATTTCCTACTGTCTTTATCTCAGGAGCCACAAATTATACATTAATACAGTGTGAGGGCATATCACCTGAGTTTGAGATTAATTGCCGAATAGAACACTTTTATAAATCATGATAAATACACGCTTAATTAAAAAAACAATAGCACTAAACCTGCTGGTATTTCCAGCAATTGTAACACTTGCGCAACAACCAACCGAATTAAAACTATGGTATAATAAGCCAGCAAAGCAATGGACCGAGGCACTTCCTTTGGGCAATGGAAAAGTTGGAGCCATGTTGTTTGGCGGAGTGGAAGATGAACTTATTCAACTGAACGAAAGTACTTTATATAGTGGTGGGCCGGTAAAAAAGACTATCAACCCTGAGGCTTCCTCTTTTCTTCCGCAGATCAGGGAGGCTTTACTGAAAGAGGAAGATTATACTAAAGCCAACGCATTGGCTAAAAAAATGCAAGGTTTGTTTACGGAGTCTTACATGCCATTAGGAAACATTGTTATCAAGCAGAATTTCGATGGTGCTAAGCCCTCGGCTTATTATCGTGATTTAAATATTGGAAATGCGGTTTCCACTACCCGGTTTACTGTGGGGGGCATTCAATACCAACGCGAAGCCTTTATTTCAGCACCTGATAATATTTTCGTTATCAAGCTATCAGCATCTGCCAAACAAAGCTTAACCTTTGATGTGTCTGCAAACAGCCCTTTAAAAAACACCGTAGCGCCAAAGGGGAATAATGAACTTTTTGTTAGTGGAAAAGCCCCTGCCCATGTTGACCCAAGCTACTACAACCCTAAAGGAAGAGAACACATTATATACGAAGATACAACAGGCTGTAATGGCATGCGTTTTCAATATCGTATATACGCCCAGGCAACGGGAGGTACAGTAACTTCAGATGCTGCGGGAATTCACGTAGTAAAGGCCAACGAAGTTCTTTTATTTGTTTCTGCTGCAACCAGCTTTAATGGTTTTGATAAATGCCCTGATGCCAATGGCAAGGACGAAAAAATGCTGGCAGAAAAAGCATTGCTGGGGGCTGTTAAAAAGCCTTATTCGGAACTAAAAAAAGTTCATTTGACAGATTATCAGAAATACTTCAACCGGGTAAGTTTTAGCCTAAAGGATTCAGTTAAGGTAAACTCCAATGCTTTATTGCCGTCGGATGATCGCTTAAAAGCTTACACCAATGGGGCATATGATCCCTCTTTAGAAACTTTGTATTTCCAGTTCGGGCGCTATTTGCTGATTTCTTCATCCAGGCCAGGCGGGCCGCCAGCCAACTTGCAGGGAATCTGGAACAAAGAATTAAGGGCTCCATGGAGTTCTAACTATACCATTAATATCAATACGCAAATGAACTACTGGCCGGCAGAGTTAACAAACCTGTCGGAAATGCATATGCCGCTTTTTGATTATCTGCAGGATCTATCAATAACTGGCGCACAAACAGCTAAAGAATTTTACAAAGCCAGAGGATGGGTGGCGCATCATAATTCGGAAATATGGGCAACAGCTAACCCTGTGGGCGATAAGGGTGCTGGTGACCCGGTGTGGGCTAACTGGTACATGGGCGCTAACTGGCTAACCAGGCATTTATGGGAACATTATGCTTTTACGGGCGATAAAAAGTTTTTGGCAGAAAAAGCTTATCCTTTAATGAAAGGAGCTGCACTTTTTACATTAGACTGGCTGGTTGAAGATCGGGATGGCTTTCTGGTAACAGCCCCGTCAACTTCTCCGGAAAACAAATTCAAGGATAAAAATGGAGTGCAACAGGCAGTTTCTGTAGCTACTACCATGGATATGTCCATCATTCGGGATTTATTTAGCAACCTGATAAGTGCTTCAAAAGTGTTAGGCATTGATAAAGATTTTCGTGATACTTTAATTGCCAAACAGAAAAAATTGTATCCATTGCGTATTGGCAGCAAAGGGCAACTATTGGAATGGTATAAGGATTTTGCGGAAACAGACTTGCGGCACCGCCATGTTTCACATTTGTATGGATTATATCCCGGGTATGAAATATCGGCCAATACGCCTGATTTTTTTGCTGCATCGAAAAAATCTCTGGAAATACGTACCGATGTAGGAACAGGCTGGAGCAAAGGCTGGAAAATTAATTGGTGGGCAAGGTTGGCTGATGGCGATCATGCCTATACCCTGGTAAGAAGTTTATTGAATTATGTGGAAACGTCGGGCGGTGGAGTAACCGGTGGAGGTACTTATGCAAACTTCTTTGACGCACACCCTCCTTTCCAGATCGATGGAAATTTTGCCGGCACCGCCGGTATGGCCGAAATGCTGCTTCAAAGCCATTTAAATTATATTCATTTATTACCTGCCCTACCGGGCGCATGGAAAGAAGGAAGTATTAAGGGCTTAAAAGCAAGGGGCGGTTTTGAAGTGAACCTGAACTGGAAAAACCAAAAGTTGGTGTCGGCTGGTATTACTTCATTAAATGGTAATGATTGTGTAATAAGGACGAGCGTACCAGTTAAAATAAGCGGCTCAAATGTGGTTTCAACAAAGAAAGATGAAGGTTACGAATTGTCTTTCAAAACAAGCAAAGGAAAAACCTATCAATTGGTAGGTTTGTAGATTAAGGCGCTGTATTATGCAGCTTGCGAGTAAGATTCAAAAAC
>CBIHNR010000023.1:0-42519 GCA_966211215.1 uncultured Pedobacter sp. | reverse complement strand
AAAGGTTGATTCATTGGCCGAAAAACTATCGATTTACTTCGGGGATAAAAGCCAACGTGCTTATTCAAAAATACTAAGGGAAGCTCGTCGCGATAAAGCCCGTTATCTGCTGATTCGCAGGAGGGTAACCCATCAGGAACTAAATGTAGTTAAGAAATTTCCAATTTTCAATTTAGGAAGATATAAGGGTGGCTTAATAACTATTCAGCAGAATAAACGGATTTTGCCATTCCGTACACTTGCTGCGCGTACCATTGGGTATAAGAATGAGAATGTGCAGCCTGTCGGATTAGAAGGAGCTTATGCAAATTATATCGATGGAGAAAGTGGGAGATGTTTAATGCAAAGAATTTCTGGTGGTGTTTGGAAGCCCGTAAATAAAGATATTGAAATTGCACCAAAAGATGGGGCTGATATTATTTCCACCATTGATATTAACATGCAGGATGTTGCTCAAAATGCCCTGCGCAAACAGTTAATTAAAAGTGATGCCCAGTATGGTTGTGTGCTGCTCATGGAAGTTGCAACTGGTGAAATTAGGGCAATAGCCAACTTTACAAAGGTTTCAAAAGGTGAATATGAAGAGAAGTTTAACTATGCGATAGCTCAAAGTGCAGAGCCTGGTTCAACATTTAAACTGGCATCATATCTTGCTTTGCTTGAAGACGGGAAAGTTGATACCAGCACAAAGGTTGATTGCGAAGGTGGTTTGTTTAAAGTTTACAATAAGAGAAACCGCTTGGTTAAAACGGTTCGCGACTCTCACTTAGGAACTCGTGTTGTTTCGGTTAAAAGGGCATTTGAATTGTCGTCAAATGCGGCAATTGCGAAGCTGATCTTTCATCATTATAAAAACAATGCAAGCCAGTATACCGACCGTTTATATGCTCTGCATTTAAATGAAAAAGCAGGACTGCAAATTCCTGGTGAGGGTAAGCCTCTGATTAAAACACCCGAAAGCCAGCATTGGTACAAGGGGTTAAGTTTGGCGCAAATGGCTTACGGTTATGAGATGAAGATGACACCGCTCCAAATGCTGACTTTTTATAATGCAATAGCAAATAATGGAAAAATGGTGGCACCAAAATTTGTTCGCGAAATTAGAAGATTGGGTAATACTATTGAAAATTTTGACACGAGGGTAATCGATGACAAAATATGTTCTGAAGAGACTCTCGGTAAGTTAAAGGGAATGCTCGAAGGAGTAGTGGAAGAGGGAACAGGAGATGTCCTTAAAAATCCATTATATAAAATAGCTGGCAAAACGGGTACGGCCCAGGTGGCAGACGGAAAATCGGGATATGCGCAACGCAAGTATCAGGCTTCTTTCTGTGGATATTTCCCTGCAGATAATCCGAAGTATTCTATGATTGTGGTAATAACCGACCCAAGGGGAATGTATTATGGCGGTTTGGTGGGAGGCCCGGTATTTAAAGAAGTAGCGGATAAAATCTATGCCAACGATGTTGAAATGTATAATCCTGTTCAGAACCTTAAATATGTAGGTAACACAAAAATGCCTGAATCTAAAAATGGATTTAAGCATTCTACTCAGAAGGTTTACAAGGCTTTAGGAGTAAAAGCCTACCTGGCTGGAAACAATGTTATGAACTCAATCGACACCAATAATGGTGTTGCAATAACAGACGTTAGGATTGTACCAAACCTGGTACCTGATGTAAAAGGCATGGGATTGAAAGATGCGGTTTTTGCAATTTCAAATGCAGGTTTACGGCCTATTGTAAAAGGTAGCGGAAAAGTAACAAAACAATCTATTGAGCCTGGAATAAAAACAGTTAAAGGATATCCTATCACTATAGAACTAAACTAAATGATTGAGCTAAAGGAATTACTTAATGGTGTGAAGGTTCTTGAACAAAAAGGTTCGAATGAAGGGGCCGTCAGTGCAGTAGTATTCGATTCGCGTTTAGTCGAGCCAGGTTCCTTGTTTGTGGCAGTTCGTGGCACAGTGGCAGATGGGCATACTTTTATTGATAAAGCTATTAAGTTAGGTGCATCTTATGTTGTTTTAGAGGATTTTCCTGCCGAGCTAACGGATTCTGTTACATATATAAAAGTTGCTGATTCGTCGAAAGCTTTAGGTGTTGTTGCTTCTAATTTTTACGACAATCCTTCATCCAAATTAAGTCTGGTAGGGATAACAGGTACCAATGGGAAAACAACCATTGCAACCCTTCTCTATAAACTTTTTGAAGAGTTAGGGTATAAAACCGGGCTAATTTCTACGGTTCAAAATCATATTCATAACACGATAGTACCATCTACTCATACCACTCCTGACCCCATTGCTTTAAACAGGCTATTGGCAGAGATGGTTGAAACCGGCTGTGACTATTGCTTTATGGAAGTTAGTTCACATGCGGTAGCTCAGCATAGAATTGAAGGCTTAAAATTCGCGGGGGGCGTGTTTTCTAACCTCACTCATGACCATTTGGACTTTCATAAAACATTCGATTCATACCTAAGGGCTAAGAAAACGTTTTTTGATGGTTTAGACAAGACGGCCTTTGCCATTACCAACATTGATGATAAGAATGGTAAGGTAATGCTGCAGAATACAAAGGCTCATCAAAAAACGTATAGCTTAAAGAATTTAGCTGATTTTAAAGCGAAAATAATTGAAAATCAGTTTGGTGGCCTATTTCTAAATATTAACGGACAAGAAGTATGGTTTAAGCTGGTTGGAAGCTTTAATGCTTACAATTTGCTGGCTGTTTATGCTACCGCTATGTTGTTGGAACAAGACAACATCAAGGTCCTGACTGTATTAAGCCAGCTGAGTGGAGCAGAAGGGCGCTTTGATTATATCACTTCGGAGAATGGTATAGTAGGTATTGTGGATTACGCACACACTCCCGATGCGGTACAAAACGTGTTAAGCACTATCCAGGATATTCGAAAAGGGAATGAGCATGTAATTACAATCATAGGTTGCGGTGGTGATAGAGACAAGGCTAAACGCCCTGTGATGGCTCAGGTTGCCTGCGAGTGGAGCGATAAGGTGATTTTGACCGCAGATAATCCCCGTTCGGAAGATCCCGGGCAAATTATTAAGGAGATGGAAGACGGCTTAACGCTTACGAATAGAAAAAAAGCTCTGTCCATTTTAGACAGAAAAGAAGCTATACGTACTGCCTGCCATTTGGCTAAACCTGGCGATATAATCTTGCTGGCTGGTAAGGGGCACGAAAAGTATCAGGAAATACAAGGGGTGAAGTATCCTTTTGACGATAAGGAAATGCTTGCAAAGGCATTCGCTGAATTATAGAAGATCTGATGGGAAAACCCCATTAGTAATAAATAACAATACGAAATTGCATATCTAAGATGCTATATTATTTATTTACGTGGTTGGATAGGGAATATGATTTTCCGGGAGCCGGGGTGTTTCAATACATCTCGTTCAGGGCTTCTATGACGATTATTATTTCTTTGTTATTTACTACTATTTATGGAAATCGTCTTATCCGCATTTTGCGTGCCAAGCAGGTAGGCGAAACTGTAAGAAATCTGGGCTTGGAAGGCCAGATGCAAAAACAAGGTACACCAACCATGGGGGGGATCATTATCCTGTTGGGAATTTTGGTGCCTACACTTTTGTTTGCTAAGCTGGAGAATATCTACGTTATACTGATGATTGTAACTACCATTTGGATGGGGGCAATCGGCTTTATCGACGACTATATTAAGGTTTTTAAGAAGGATAAAGAAGGGCTGGCCGGGCGTTTTAAAATTATGGGGCAGGTTGGGCTTGCACTAATCGTAGGTTGGACAATGTATTTCCACCCCGATATTGTTGTGCGCCAGCAGGTAACCTTGCCTACTACTAATGCTGCTCCGCTTGAGGTTCAGCAAAAAGGGAATGAATATTATTTCACTCAAAATTTAAAGTCGACTAAAACCAACATCCCTTTCTATAAAAACAATGAGTTTGATTATGGAAAGGTGCTTAAGTTTTTAGGCACCGGATACGAAAAATATACCTTGGTTGTGTTCCTGCTCTTTGTAATCGTAATTATTACAGCAGTTTCAAACGGGGCAAATATTACAGATGGTATAGATGGGCTCGCTACGGGCACCTCAGCTATAATTGCCATTACTTTGGCTATTCTGGCTTATGTTTCGGGTAACACCATAACCGCCAATTATCTAAACATTATGTATATCCCGAATTCGGGAGAGCTGGTGATTTTTGCCGGAGCCTTTGTTGGTGCATGTGTTGGGTTTCTTTGGTACAACTCCTATCCGGCTCAAGTATTTATGGGTGATACCGGAAGTCTTGCAATTGGAGGGATCATAGCTGCATTTGCAATCATGATTCGTAAGGAATTGCTAATCCCGATTCTCTGTGGAATCTTCCTTGTGGAGAATTTATCAGTAATAATGCAGGTATCTTACTTTAAGTATACTAAAAAGAAATTTGGAGAAGGCCGAAGAATTTTCTTGATGTCGCCGTTACATCATCACTATCAAAAACGAGGCTATCATGAAGCCAAAATCGTGACACGTTTCTGGATTATAGGAATAATCCTGGCAATATTAACTATTGTAACTCTAAAACTAAGATAATGGCAAAGAATGGGCTGATAGTAGTTTTGGGAGCCGGTGAAAGTGGTGTCGGGGCAGCAGTTTTGGCAAAAAAACAGGGCTTTGAAGTTTTTGTGTCTGATTTGGGAGAGATAGCTGAAAAGTACAAACGTGAACTTCAGGATAATGGAATCGATTTTGAAGAAAAGCAACATTCTGAAGAAAGGATTATGGGAGCTGCTGAAGTTATTAAGAGCCCCGGGATTCCGGAAAAAGCTCTGTTAATTAAGAAGCTAAGAGAGAAGGGTGTTTCGGTTATTTCCGAAATTGAATTTGCTGGTAGATACACCTCGGCTAAAACAATTTGCATAACGGGTTCAAATGGTAAGACAACCACCACTATGTTAACCTACCACATGCTCAAAAAAGCAGGCCTTAACGTAGGATTAGCTGGCAACATCGGCAATAGCTTTGCCCGCCAGGTGGCTACCAAAAATTTTGAATATTATGTGCTGGAGATAAGCAGCTTTATGCTGGATGATATGTATAAGTTTAAGGCGGATATTGCTGTTTTACTGAATATTACGCCCGACCATCTCGACAGGTATGATTATAAAATGGACAATTATGCTGACTCTAAGTTTCGCATAATCCAAAATCAAACAGAGAATGATGTTTTTATTTATTGCGCAGACGATGAAGAGACAATTAAGGGTTTAAAGCGCCACGAGATTATTGCCAAAGCCTATCCTTTTTCTATTCAGAAGAAGCTTGCTATAGGTGCATTTTTAGAGAATAACCAAATCAATATAAATCTGGGAAACCAACAAACATTCAACATGTCTATTCATGATCTGGCCCTGCAGGGCAAACATAATACTTACAATTCAATGGCTTCTGGAATTGTGGGTAAAGTACTCGAATTAAGAAACGAAACTATACGCGAAAGTATGGGCGATTTCAAGAATATTGAGCATCGTTTGGAGCACGCCGGGCGCATCAGTGGAATCGATTTTATTAACGATTCTAAAGCCACTAACGTTAACTCCACATGGTATGCACTTGAAAGTATGAATACAGATGTGGTATTGATTCTTGGTGGTGTTGACAAAGGAAACGACTACAGTATGCTGAAGGATTTGGTTAAAAATAAAGTAAAA
The DNA here is from genome assembly GCA_966211215.1 of uncultured Pedobacter sp. Lineage (GTDB taxonomy): Bacteria > Bacteroidota > Bacteroidia > Sphingobacteriales > Sphingobacteriaceae > Desertivirga. The sequence continues at coordinate 36,811 of CBIHNR010000023.1, read as the reverse complement.
GCAATTGTCTGCCTAGGAAAAGATAATAAGCGCATACATGATGCTTTTGAAGATGATGTAGAAGTTATTGTTAACACGTTTTCAGCTTCAGAGGCCGTGCAGATTGCTTATCATCTGGCTAAAAAGGGCGATACAGTACTCTTGTCTCCGGCTTGCGCAAGTTTCGATTTGTTCCGAAATTATGAGGACAGAGGAGACCAGTTTAAAGCCGCAGTGAGAGAATTGTAAACCCTTTATAAGAGGGTGTTGGAATGACGAATTAGTGCGATAAAAAATAAGCTTATGATGAATCTGATATTAAGTAAAACAAAAGGCGACCGCTGGATATGGCTGATCGTGATTTTGCTTTCTGTATGGTCGTTATTGGCGGTTTATAGTGCAACAGGAACAATTGCGTACAAGAAGGGAGTTGGAACTGAAGCCTATTTAATGAAGCACCTTATTTTTATAGTTGGGGGTATCGCTTTGATGTATTTTTCACATCTTCTCGATTACCGCTATTATGCAGGTATTTCAAAAATTTTGATGGTTATCACGATACCATTGCTGTTTTATACCCTGATTTTTGGAAACACGGTAAATAGTGCGAGTAGGTGGGTTACAATTCCAATTATCAATCAAACATTCCAAACTTCGGATATGGCTAAGCTTGCCCTGATCACCTTCCTGGCAAGAACCCTAACCCGAAAGCAGGAAAATATTAAGGATGTAAAAGATGCATTCTTGCCCATAATGGGTTCGGTTTGCGTGGTGTTTATACTGATTGCTTTAGCCAATTTGTCAACAGCTTTGATGTTGTTTGGTGTAAGCATTTTGTTACTAATTATAGGGCGTATTAGCATCAAGCAAATTGGTATTGTTTGTCTTGGTGGCTTGGTTTTATTAATGTGTGTTGTGTTTTTAGGCCCCCGCCGAAAAACCTACATTTCGCGTATTGAAACCTATATGTACCCCGAAAAAGCTGATCCGGATAAGGCATTTCAATCCAATCAGTCAAAAATTGCAATAGCCACCGGGGGCGTTTTTGGTAAAGGTCCAGGTAATAGCATACAAAGGAATTTTTTACCTCACCCGTATTCGGATTTCGTATTCGCATTAATAATTGAAGAATACGGTTTGGTTGGTGGAGTTGGATTGATTATCATTTATCTGATATTTCTATACCGATGTATTTTGATTGTGACGGCCAGCCCCAAGGCGTTTGGGGCATTGCTGGCAGCTGGATTAAGTTTTAGCTTAACCATTCAGGCGTTTGCAAACATGGCTGTTGCGGTTGGCTTGGGGCCAGTAACTGGGGTGCCACTTCCTTTAGTAAGTATGGGAGGTACTTCAATCCTTTTTACAAGCGTGGCATTTGGTATTATTTTAAGTGTGAGCCGAGATGTAGAGGAGAAGAAGAAGCCAACAGAAAAAGAAGAAAAGAAAACAAACGATAAAATTATTGTCGGAGAAATAGACGAATAGAGAGAAGGATAGAATGAAGGAGGGATGGAATGAAAAATAGGCATTAAGCGAAAATTCATTCATTCTCTCATTTAATCATTCTCTCATTCAAATAACCACAAACATGTCAAAACGGGTAATTATAAGCGGAGGCGGAACAGGGGGGCATATCTTCCCGGCAGTTGCAATTGCAAACGCTCTGAAGCGTATTGATCCTGCTACTGAAGTGTTATTTGTTGGTGCTAATGGGAGAATGGAGATGGAGAAAGTACCAGCAGCCGGCTATCAGATTATCGGTTTAGATATTCAAGGCTTTCAGCGAAAGGCTTTATGGAAGAATGTTTTTCTTCCTTTTAAAATTATAAAGAGCCTTTTGAAAGCTCGTTCGGTTATTAAGCAGTTTAAGCCCGACGTAGCTGTTGGAGTGGGTGGTTATGCGTCTGGTCCGCTGCTCTATGCCGCCGGACAAATGGGAGTACCATATCTTATTCAGGAACAGAATTCTTATGCTGGCATAACCAACAAAAGGCTGGGTGAAAAGGCGAAAAAAATATGTGTGGCTTTTGAAGGGATGGATAAGTTTTTTCCGGCGGATAGATTAATGTTAACAGGTAATCCGATAAGGAAACAATCGGTAGACATCGAAGGAAAACGAGAAGAAGCGCTGCTTTCATTTGGATTATCTCCGCAAAAGAAAACGATCCTCGTGACAGGTGGGAGTTTGGGAGCAGGAACGCTAAATAAAAGCATGCTTGCTGGCTTAAAAAAGCTCATAGATACTGATGTTCAGCTAATCTGGCAAACGGGAAAATATTATTACAAAACTATTGAAGAACAGCTAAAAGGAATAGAGCATAAAGGGATAGTGGCTTTAGAATTCCTTAACAGAATGGATTATGCTTATGCGGCGGCAGATGTAATAATTTCGAGAGCAGGAGCAGGTACCATTGCTGAATTATATGTAGTTAAAAAGCCTGTAATACTGGTGCCTTCGCCTAATGTTGCAGAGGATCACCAAACAAAGAATGCTATGGCTTTGGTTCAAAACGATGCTGCAATATTAGTGAAAGATTCTGCTGCAGAATCAGGCTTGGTAGACACCGCTTTGGAGCTGATAGGCAACGAAGAAAAGAAGAAAAATTTAAGTATAAAGATCGGGGAACTGGCTTTGTCAGATGCTGATGAAGTAATAGCAAAAGAAGTTCTAAAAATAGCTCATAGAGGTTAAAGGCGAAAGGATAAAGTTGAAAGGCTTCTTGCAAAGTTTTATAAAAGGAACAAAGGTTTAAATAAAGATGAATGTAAAGGCGGATAAGTAAAATGATAAAGTTTTTGGATTATGCCTGGTAGGCGTCATACCGGAACCTTTCCCCTTTTAGCTTTCACCTTTAACCTCAATAAAAGATGGAATTGAACAATATAAAACAAGTTTATCTGGTAGGAATTGGCGGAATCGGCATGAGCGGATTGGCTCGTTATTTCCATAAAAGGGGATGCGAAGTTATTGGCTATGACCGTACTCAAACTACATTAACAGATGCACTTGAAACAGAGGGAATCACTATCACATTTACAGACTCTGTAAGCGAAATTCCTGAAAGTTTCAGAGTTATGTCGGATTCGTTACTTGTGATTTATACACCGGCAATTCCAAAAGATTCGGCAATCCTGAATTATTTTCAGGATAAGGGATTCGAACCGAAAAAGCGCTCTGAGGTGTTGGGTATAATAAGTAAGGGCATGTATACTGTAGCTGTTGCAGGAACGCATGGAAAAACAACTACTTCAACCATAGTTGCGCATATTTTAAAGTATTCTGGGTTTGATTGTACTGCCTTTTTAGGGGGGATTGCATCAAATTATAATAGCAATGTTTTATTCGGAAACAATAACATAATGGTGGTTGAAGCAGATGAATACGATCGGTCTTTCCTTCGCCTTCATCCAGATATCGCTATAATTACGTCAATGGATGCAGATCATCTGGACATATACGGGGATGATTCACATGTTAAGGAATCGTTCAGATTATTTGCGTCACAGCTAAAAGAAGGCGGAAAGCTTATTCACAAAAAAGGCTTGCAGCTTGGAGGGGGCACTGCCTATTCGGCAAGTGAATCCGCTCAGGTTTCCGCCAAAAATGTCAGAATTGAGAGCGGTACTTTCTTTTTTGATTTTGAAAACGAGAGCCAGCAAATTGAAAACATAGAATTCGGCTTACCTGGGCTGCATAACGTTGAAAATGCTACAGCAGCAATTCAAGCGGCATTACTTCTAGGCGTTCAACCAGAAAAGATTAAGGCCGCATTAAAGGATTTTCGAGGTGTAAAGCGGCGTTTTGAATACGTAGTAAAAAATGAAAACCATGTTTTTATTGACGACTATGCCCACCATCCAGAAGAGTTAAGGGCTTGTATTTCAGGCGTGAGAAGCTTGTATCCTGATAAGAAATTGACAGTGGTTTTTCAGCCACATTTGTTTAGCCGAACGCGCGATTTTGTGGAAGGCTTTGCAGAAGTTTTAAACACTGCGGATGAGCTTGTGTTGTTGGACATCTATCCTGCAAGGGAATTACCGATTGAAGGTGTTACTTCACAGATAATTTCAGATAGAATGTCTCTGAAAAACAGGCAGATATGTGGAAAAGATATGGTGCCCGAGTTTGTTAGGGATAAAAAACCCGAGCTACTTTTAACAGTCGGAGCTGGCGATATCGATACATTGGTTCTGCCAATTAAAGAAATATTAGAAAATGCTTAAACGAATAAACTGGAGGGCGGTATTGATTCTGTTTTCCTGGGTATTTAGCCTGGGAGGGATCATCGCGCTTATGGGGTTTATTCAGGTTAAGAAGAGTGATGCCAAGTGCACTGATATTAAAGTGATTATTCCAGGCATTGAGAGCTTTATAGACAGACATGAAATAGATAGGATTGTTCGGATGAATCTGGGCAATTTGGTGGGGCAAAGATTAAATGAAATAGATATACATAAGCTTGAGAATATTCTAAAGGCCAATCCTTATATCCAGACGGCAAAAGTGTATGTCGATATGGATGGAGTGGTGAGCATCAGGGTAAACCAGCGCGAACCGATTTTACGCATAATAAATGTTGGAGGGCAAGATTTTTATGTGGATAAGGAAGGACTGAAAATGCCTGTTTCCGCAAGTTTTACCCCGCACGTGGTGGTAGCCAATGGCTTTATTGTGGAAGGTTTTTCTGGCAAAGTGGATACTCTTAAAACAGAGATAGGTAAAGGCTTGTACGCCACTGCTTTATTTATCAAAAAGGATACTTTATGGAATGAGCAGATTGAGCAGCTTTACGTAAATGAGCAGAGGGAAATTGAAATGGTGCCAAGGGTTGGCGATCATAAGATTGTCCTTGGCAATGCAGATTCATTGGACACCAAGTTTAGAAATCTGCTGGTATTTTACAAGAAGGCTTTGCCAAAAGTAGGCTGGGATGCCTACAGGACAATTATTATAAAATATACAAACCAAATTGTCTGCGAAAAAGCAGTAACAGACAGCACATTAATAAAGGCACCGGTTACAGCAAAGCCTGAAACCGACACGATACGAAAAATAATTCAGGATACTTTAACAACAGCAACGCATTAAATTTTATGGAAAAAGGTACTTCTACATCTTCGAAAAGTTCACCAATTGTCGTAGGCTTGGACATTGGTACAACTAAGATTTGTGTGATAGTGGGCCGCAGGAGTGGTCACGGAAAGATAGAAATACTAGGAATTGGAAAGGCAGAATCGGCGGGTGTAACTCGTGGGGTTGTGTCTAACATCCAAAAAACGGTACAAGGTATTCTCCAGGCGGTTGATGAAGCTAGCGTGCAATCTAACGTTGATGTTAAGATTGTAAATGTTGGTATAGCCGGTCAGCATATCAAAAGCCTTCAGCACCGCGGTATTTTTACCAGAAAGGATTTAAATAACGAAATCCAGCGTAAAGATATAGAAAAGCTGATCGAAGATATGTACAAATTGGTTATGCCTCCCGGCGAGGAAATAATCCATGTGTTGCCTCAGGAGTTTACCGTTGATAATGAGCCTGGAATTAAAGATCCTATCGGCATGGCTGGTGTACGCCTCGAAGCGAATTTCCATATTATATCCGGACACGTTAGCGCTGTTAAAAATATCCTGAAATGCGTTACTAATGCCGGTCTTGAAACTCAGGAATTAATTCTTGAGCCGCTCGCTTCATCAGAGTCTGTTTTAAGCGATGAAGAAAAGGAAGCCGGAGTTGTTTTAGTTGATATAGGTGGTGGAACAACAGATCTTGCCATCTTCCATGAAGGTATCATCAGGCATACTGCTGTAATTCCTTTCGGAGGAAACAGTATTACTGAAGATATCCGTGAAGGCTGTGCCGTAATGCGTAATCAGGCTGAATTATTGAAAACTCGTTTCGGTTCTGCGTTGGCCGATGAAAATAAAGAGAATGAAATTATTTGTGTTCCGGGTTTACGTGGCCGTGAACCAAAAGAAATCTCCGTAAAAAATCTGGCCTATGTAATCCAGGCGAGAATGGAAGAAATTTTGGAGCATGTGTACTACGAAATCAAATCATCAGGCTATGAGAAGAAGCTTATCGCCGGTATAGTAATCACTGGCGGTGGTGCTCAATTAAAGCATTTGTCACAGCTTGTTGAGTATGTTACGGGCTTGGATTGCCGTGTAGGATACCCTAATGAGCATTTGGCTAAGAATGAGGTATTGCCGAAAAACGTTTATGATGACCTGAAAAGTCCGTTGTTTGCAACAGGTATCGGGCTGTTAATAAAAGGTATTCAAAAGGCAGAAGAGATAGCCGAGTCTGCAAGGCAACCAGGGGCTTTTGTTGAAAAGCCTCAGCCAGAAAAGGCAAAAAAATCTTTTGGGTTGTTCGATAAGTTGCTTCAAACGGGAGCTAAGTTTATCAAAGACGATATTAAAGATGAGGACTATATTAAATAATTTTCCACAAAGGGTGAGTTTTCCACATTGTTAACAATTGTGGAAAACGTTTGTGCAAAATTAGGTAATATTACAATTGAGAACGGGTTAAAAAACTGAGAGTCTACAAAACTGATTAACAACGATATGCAGTTTGAAATGTTAAAAGAGAAATCATCAATTATCAAGGTAATTGGTGTAGGTGGCGGTGGCGGTAATGCTGTTAACCACATGTATAGGCAAGGAATTACTGGTGTTGACTTCATAATCTGTAACACAGATGCGCAAGCACTGGAGTTAAGCCCTATCCCAAACAAAGTTCAGTTGGGTGCTAGCCTTACTGAAGGTATGGGAGCTGGTTCTATTCCTGAAGTGGGAAAAAATTCTGCTATTGAAAATATAGAAGATATTAAACGTATGTTAGGAACTAACACGAAAATGTTGTTCATAACTGCAGGTATGGGCGGTGGTACAGGTACCGGGGCAAGCCCGATAATTGCCAAGGCTGCCAAAGAACTTGATATTTTGACTGTTGGTATTATTACAACGCCTTTCTCCTTTGAAGGAAAGCGTCGTAAAATGCAGGCAGAGGAAGGTTTAGAAGAGTTCAAGAAGTATGTGGATTCATATCTTGTAATTTCTAACGACCGCCTTCGCGAGATTTTTGGAAACTTGACTTTAAGTGCAGCGTTTGCTGAAGCGGATAATATCTTAACAACTGCTGCAAAAGGGATCGCCGAGATTATCACAATTCCTGGATATATCAACGTCGATTTTAAAGATGTGCGCACTGTAATGAATAACAGTGGTGTTGCAATCATGGGTAGTTACACAGCAGAAGGGGAAAATCGTGCTCACCGCGCTGTGGAGGGAGCTCTCGCATCGCCATTATTAAAAGATAACGAAATTGAGGGTGCAAGATACATCTTGTTGAATATCAGCTCCGGATCTAAGGAGGTTTCTATGGATGAGGTAAGTATTATTACGGATTACATCCAGGAAGAGGCTGGTTTAGCTGCTGATTTAATCTGGGGTAACTGTGTTGATGAGTCTTTAGGTGACAAGATTCTGGTTACAATAATAGCTACTGGTTTCCAAACTAAAGAAGAGCGTGAGGTTGAAAAAAGTCAGCAAAAGAAAGTTTCATTATTGACGCCTGAAAATGCGCCAATGATAAAGCCCGTTAATGCTGTAAATTCGTTTATTGAGCAAGCTCCTCAATCACAGGTGGCAGAACCAGAGGTGCCAGTAAATAAAGCTCATGACCATCAGTCTGATTTGTTTGGAGGCTATTTTTCTCAAAAAACTACTGAGGAAAGACGTCCGGCTGCTCCGGTTGAACCTAAAATCGTGCGCCATACCCTGCACGATGAGGAGCCTCAAATGAAGACAGCAGAGCCTTCGCCTTTTGAATTTGGCGTTAAAACTGTTGAATCAGAATTTCAATTCGGTTCTCCTATAGAAGAAGTTAAACAGCCGGAGGCTTTAAGGCCTTCTGAACCTGTTCAACATTTCACGCCTCAACAGCCTGAAGCGTATAATCCGGATGATAATAAAACTGACGAGTCAATTGAAGAGCAACTCCGTAAATCAAGAGAGCGTATCCTTCGCTTAAAAGATTTGAGTATGAAACTGCGTACAGCAAACGGCCTACAGGAGCTTGAAAATGAACCTGCCTACAAACGCAAACAAATGGCGCTTCAGCAGGTACCCCACTCTTCAGAGTCGCAGGTTTCAAGGTTTACCCTTTCCAATGAAGAAGGCGGTACCGAAATCAGGCCAAATAATTCATTCCTGCATGATAATGTAGACTAACAAATCGTTGATATTTTTAAAGCCTTTATCCTCAAAAGATAGAGGCTTTTTTGTTTTATGGCATTGGAAGGAGGCAATTTAATTGTATATCAAACCATTAAATTTTACCTTTGCACCTTTATTTGAATAGTAACTTAAAATAAAATTAACACATTGGACTTATTTGATAAAATAGCTAAGAATATGGGGCCAATTGGCCAGCACCAGAAATGGTCGCATGGATATTTCTCTTTTCCTAAGTTAGAAGGCGAAATTGCCCCTCATATGAAATTTCGTGGGAAAGATCATTTAGTGTGGAGTTTAAATAATTATTTGGGCTTAGCTAATCATCCGGAAGTTCGTGAAGCCGATGCAAAAGGTGCGGCTGAGTTTGGTATGGCTTATCCAATGGGTGCAAGAATGATGTCTGGAAATTCTAATCATCATGAAGCGCTGGAGAAAGATCTGGCTGAATTTACAGGTTTCGAAGATGCTTTCCTTTTGAATTATGGTTACCAGGGAATGGTTTCAATTATTGATACCCTTGTAGACCGTAATGATGTAATTGTATATGATGCCGAGTCCCATGCTTGCATAATCGATGGTGTGCGCCTTCATATGGGTAAACGTTTTGTTTATCAGCATAATGATATTGATAGTTTTAAGAAACAACTTGAAAGGGCTACGAAATTAACCGAGCAAACTGGTGGTGGTATATTGGTTATCACTGAAGGCGTTTTTGGGATGTCTGGGGCTCAGGGTAAGTTGAAAGAGATTGTTGAGTTAAAGAGAGAGTTTAAATTTCGACTGCTGATAGATGATGCTCATGGTTTTGGAACAATGGGGGCAACTGGTGCAGGAACCCATGAGGAACAAGGTGTAATGGATGGTATCGATGTTTATTTTGGTACTTTCGCTAAGTCTATGGCTGGTATTGGTGCCTTTGTTGCATCAAACGAAGAAATCGTTAACTATCTGCGCTATAATATGCGTTCTCAAACTTTTGCCAAAGCCTTGCCGATGCCTATGGTTATAGGACTACGTAAGCGTCTTGAGTTGCTACGTACCAGGCCAGAGCTACGAGAAAAACTTTGGACAATTGCCAGAACGCTTCAAAATGGTTTACGTGAGCGCGGCTTTGATTTAGGAGTTACAAATACTATGGTAACTCCCGTGTTTCTTAAAGGGGAATTAAATGAAGCTACTGCTATTACAATGGATCTTCGTGAAAACTATGGTATATTCTGCTCAATAGTGGTTTATCCGGTAATTCCCAAAGGCTTAATGGAGCTGCGTATTATTCCGACTGCTGCCCACACACTTGAAGACGTGCAGCGTACTCTAGATGCCTTCTCTGAAGTTCAGGAAAAATTGCAACAAGGCTTTTATAAGGAATCTAAATCAATTCCTGCTTAAGAGGTCGATGAAAATACCCTAAAAGCGCATTATTCAATGCGCTTTTTTTGTGACTAAAATCTTTCAGAGGCTGAAAGTTGCGGCAATCTTTGTGAAGAGAACTACTGTGAATAACTATGAAGCTAAAGTGATTTATTTTTCATAACAGTTAATTATTTGGAATTTCATACTTGTAGAGTGGGAAATGTGGAAAAAAAGCTATGCTGAACCTGATTATTATTATTTAAAATATTTTTTTTATTGAAAAAAGGATTTACATTCGCTTAGCTTATTAAAATATTTAACTTATTAAAAACCAAACTAAGCATTACAATGGCAAATTTTGAAAGATTTACCGAGCTTAAGGATTTAATCACAGGCTTGGAAGCTGATGCAGACAAATTCTATAACAAGGGAAACAGTGCTGCTGGCACACGTGTAAGAAAAGGATTACAAGACGTGAAAAACCTTGCGCAAGCAATCCGTCTTGAAATTCAGGAATCTAAAAATGCAACAACTGCGAAATAATTTATAATTCCTGAAAAATAACAGAGCCCGAACGATTTTCGTCCGGGCTCTGTTATTTTATAGGGAATTGTAAGCTTCTGCGATTTGGTTTGCCGTTTGCCGGCTAACGTTAACCAGTGGTAATCTTAACGTATCCTGGCAAATGCCAATATGCTTTAGGGCGGATTTAACGCCTGCCGGATTTCCCTCTGCAAACATTAAATTCGTAAAGTCTATGAGTTTATAATGAAGGGGTTGTGCTTCTTTAAATTTACCATCAAGGCATAGTCGAACCATGTCGGAAAAATGTCTAGGAATTGCATTGGCTACAACCGAAATAATCCCATGGCCTCCCATTGCTATCATTGGAAGAGTAACGCCATCATCCCCTGAAATAAATAGGAAATCCTCAGGTTTACCCTTCATGATTTGATTGAACTGATCGAAATTGCCCGACGCTTCCTTAACTCCAATAATATTTTTAAAGTCATATGCAAGGCGTAATGTAGTTTCTGCAGTCATATTGCTGCCTGTGCGGCCAGGGACATTGTAAAGAAGGATAGGAAGCGCAGAAGCTTCAGCGAGAGCCTTATAATGTTGGTATATGCCTTCTTGTACCGGCTTATTGTAATACGGGCTTACAGAAAGAATGGCTTCGTAACCAGAAATGTTAAACTGTTGTATGCACTTAACAACTTCGTTTGTATCATTCCCTCCAATTCCAGCGATTAAAGGAACTCTGCCAGCAACTGTTTCTGCTGTAAATTCCCAAACCGCCTTTTTCTCTTCTTTTGTTAAAGTTGCAGATTCTCCGGTAGTACCTAAAGATACAAGGTACTCAACGCCGCCATCGATTTGATGATTAATTAAGTTTTTTAAACCTGTGAAATCAACTTCCCTGTCTGTATTGAAAGGGGTCACCAATGCTACCCCTGTTCCGTAAAATTTGTTCATTTATCTGATTAAGTTTGGCGCCAAATGCTAATTTAACTGCTGAATACAGCTTTTTGAGGCTTCCAAAATAGCTCGCTAATTTAGCACCGTATTTTGCAATTTAAAAGAACGATTTTCAATCTGTTAAATTGTAAGAGTTTTGTCTTTTTAATTACGACAGCATTGCCAAAAGCTCTTTATCGGAAATTATTGGAATGTTTAGTTTTTTAGCTTTCTCCAACTTCGAGGGGCCCATATTATCGCCAGCGACAAGGTAATTAAGTTTTCCGGAGATGCTACTCATAATCTTCCCGCCATTTGATTCAATCAGGGCTGATAATTCTTCGCGGCTAAATTCTTCAAAAACTCCCGAGATAATAAAGGTTTTGCCTGCAAGCCGGTCACTATCTAACAAAATTTCTTTCTCTTCCGTAAGGAACTGAAGTCCTGCACTTCGCAGCTTTTCTATTTGTTCGACATGTTTTGGATTTTTGAAATATTCAACCAGGCTCTCTGCTATTCTTCCGCCAATCTCCTCTACAGAAGTAATCTCCTCATGGCTGGCGTTGATAAGGCTATCTATATTTTTGAAATGCGTAGCAATTTTCCTGGCTACAGTTTCGCCAACATAACGTATTCCCAAGCCAAACAATACTTTTTCAAAAGGCATTTGCTTCGACCGCTCAATGCCATCTAACATATTATTAATGGATTTTTCGCCAAAGCGCTCCATTTGCTTTAGTTCGTCTGCCTTTTCATGAAGAATGTACAAATCGCTGATATGCTGAACTAGTCCTTTTCTGTAAAGCGCCTCAATTGTTTCGTCCCCAAGCCCATCAATATTCATCGCTTTGCGGCTTATAAAATGCTGCATTTTTCCAACAATCTGTGGAGGGCAGCCTTCGTCGTTCGGGCAGTAATGAACCGCTTCTCCTTCTTTTCGGATTAAATTGCTTGAGCATTCGGGGCAAATTTCCGGATAAATAACTTTTGTTGCATCCTGTGGACGTTTAACGGTGTTAACAGAGATAATTTTCGGAATGATTTCGCCACCTTTCTCGACAAAAACAGAATCTCCTAAGTGAAGCCCTAAACGTTCAATTTCATTGGCGTTGTGTAAGGTTGCCCTTTTTACCGTTGTACCGGCTAATAGAACTGGCTTTAAATTAGCCACGGGTGTAACAGCTCCGGTTCGTCCAACCTGGTAGCTCACGCTCTGTAAAATGGTTTCAACTTCCTCTGCTTTGTACTTATAGGATATCGCCCATCTCGGTGATTTAGCTGTAAAACCCAGTTCGTGTTGTTGAGCATAACTGTTAACTTTTAATACAATTCCATCAATATCATAGCTTAAATCAAAACGTTTCTTATCCCAGTAGTGGATAAATTCTATCGCTTCATCAATATTTTTTGCAAGCTTATTGTGCTCGCAAACGTGGAAACCCCACTTGTCGACAGCCTGTAAGCTATCCCAATGTGTTTTAAATAACTGTTTTTCTGTATAAAGGAAATATAAGAAACAGTCTAATGGCCGTTTGGCAACTTCGCCGGAATCTTGAAGTTTTACAGTTCCTGCCGCAAAATTTCTCGGGTTAGCATAGGGAACTTCGCCTCTTTCCAAGCGCTCATTGTTTAAGCGTTCAAAGGCAGCGCGGTGCATGAATACTTCGCCACGGATCTCAAAACTCTCCGGAAATCCGTCGTTTCTTAGCTTTTTAGGTATGCGGTTAATCGTTTTTATATTGGTGGTAACGTCATCGCCTTTTGTGCCATCTCCGCGTGTTACTGCGCGCGAAAGAACACCATTTTCGTAGGTCAGGCTCATTGACAATCCGTCAAACTTCAGTTCGCATACGTACTCAAAATCATTACCTATTGCTTTACGTATGCGCTCGTCGAAATCCCTTAAATCTTGCTCACTGTATGTGTTCCCCAAGGACAGCATCGGCCAGCGGTGTTGAACTGTTTTAAATTCTTTTGTGATATCGCCCCCAACTTTTTGAGTCGGCGAATCGCTATCCTGAAACTGCGGATACTGCTTTTCTAGTTCAGCAAGCTCCTTTAATTTCAGGTCGAATTCAAAGTCTGAAATAGTTGGTTGAGCCAACACATAGTAATTGTAATTGTGCTGGCTTAACTCTCTAACCAGCGCATCCATACGTTCTTTTATTTCTGAAACCGCCATGGCAACGAAGATAGTACTTTGACATTTTTTAATTAAGTGCGATAAGAATTTTACGGTTAATGATTGTTAAAATGGCTTATATTGGAGGCTTTAAACCTCATTAGATGAAACTTAATTTATTTAGAACGGGCATGTTATCTGTATGCTTGTTTTTATTAACCGCTTGCTCTGCCACTAAACAAACTACAAGTTGGTTTAAAAAAGGGCCGTGGTACAACGGTTTGCCTATGGTGCCTTATCAGGGAATTGATAAGAAAGAATTTGAAAGCCAGTACCAAAAAAATAGAGCCTGGTGGGATTTAGCATTTAAATACTTAAAAGAAACCGATTTGAAAAATGTGGCTCCAGGGAAGTACCCATTGGATGGCGACAATGTTTTTGTTTCTGTGACTGAAGGGCCTGGAAAAGATTTTGATAAAGCAAGTTGGGAATCGCATCGGAAGCTAGTTGACATTCAATATATCGTAGCTGGCAAAGAAAAAATGGGGCACGCCCACCTATCCGACACAAAAGTGCTTAAGCCTTATGACGAAAAGAGAGATGTAGCCAATTACATAGCCGAAGGAAAATATTACATAGCAGAACCCGGTGTGATGTACATTTTCTATCCTAATGATGCGCATCGGCCAAGTATCAAAGTTGATGGCGATCAGTCGATTAAGAAAGTAGTAATTAAGGTTAGATATGCCGAGTAATTTGAATTGGATGGTGGTGGAGTTAATATCTCTTCCACCATTCAGTATTATATTCATCGGTTATTAGAACCGTTTCTCCAGGTTCGGGAACAACTAATTTGATGCCCTTTTCAGACGCATAAGGTATCAGGCTTTCAATAGGTTCTTCCCAAGGGTGGTGTGCTAAGTTAAATGTCGCCCAATGGATCGGCAGCATAAGTTTTCCCCTGAGCATTAAATGTGCATCGGCGGCTTTGTGTGGCCCCATGTGGATGTCTTCCCAGTCGTCATGAGCTGCGCCTATTTCTAGTGCAGTTAAATCAAATGGCCCATATTTATTCCCAATATCAGTGAAGCCCGGAAACATGCCTGAATCTGCGCCGAAATACATCCGGTTCTTGGTCCCGATTAGAGCCCATGAGGCCCAAAGAGTTTTGTATCTGTCATTGATGCCTCGTCCAGAAAAATGGCGGGCGGGCGTGGCCGCGATTTTGAATCCGCCACTAAGTTCTAATTCATCCCACCAATCGAATTCTTTGATTTTTGCTGTCTGAACGCCAAATTTTTTTAGCCATTTACTTACGCCAAGTGGACAAAAGAAATTATTGCCTTTTGCTGCCAGGATTTTAACTGTGTTTGCATCCAGGTGGTCGTAGTGGTCATGCGAAATAATAACTCCATCTAAAGGTGGTAAATCATCAAGGCTTAAAGGTGGCTCGAAAAAGCGCACTGGCCCTATAAAGCCAAAGGGCGAGACCCGTTTAGACCAGACAGGATCGGTCAGAAAACGTTTCCCGTCAATCTCGATCAAAATAGTAGAGTGTCCCAGCCAGGTTACTCTTAGAATTTCATTCGGCAGGTTTTTTATTAGGCCGACGTTTGTTTTAAATGGGCCCAGTGTGGACTTCGGCTCTCTTAGATGCTTGTTTTTATCGAAAAAGTTTTCACGTAAGATTTTTAAGAAAGCCCCTTGTTTTGTAACAACTGATGGTATTGGATTTATAAATATTTTACCGCTAAAGTTCGGCGATTTAAAATTTGGCATCTGTTCACTTTGTAAAGATTAAACGAACGGAAAATACGTTGCTGTAAAGTGCATCAGAGGTATTTCCAATATCTGTTAATGCATAATCAATGCAAAAGTTTTTAATCCTGACACCAATACCTACATTGGGTTGGTAGGTGTAGTTTTTGTTGCCATCGAAATCGGTTGATTTCTGGATATTCCCAATTCCGCCACGTAAAAAAGCAATTTTTTTGAAATCCGCCTCCAGTCCTACTGTTGGGTCCATGCTCACCGGGTCCGCCGAGATAAGCACATTTCTTTTGCCATCTGTAGTAAAGCTAAAATTTGCTTCACCGGTGATTCCGAAATCTGAGCCTATACGCTGCGAATAAGCAGTGCCCAATACAACACGGGGATAAGTAAATTCAGTAGAGTTTTTGGGGATCTCATTACCAGTGGTTGTATAAACTGTGCTCAGCTTTTCCGCATTGTAGCTCCATGAATTATAGGTGGTGGTGATGTCACGGCCCATTACTCCAAATGACCAGTTAGAAGTGCGGTATTGTATTCCAAAATCTAAACCGAAGCCGAAAGATTTTCCATATTCACCAACCTTTCTATGAATGACTTTAACATTGGCGCCATAGGTGAATCCTTTTTGTCCATCAATCAATGCTCCGTCGCCGGTTGATGCCATTTGTTTCTTTCTGGCATTTCTTGCATAAGAAAGTATGAAAGCATAATCTGCAGCGGAGAAAGATTTTACTCTGTCGTAATTGATATTGCCGTCAGCATCAATAAGTTCAGAAGTGTCAGGAATATCATCTACTCCAAAACGAACAACCGACAAACCTACAACTGCCGTGTTATCAGCCACAGAAGCTGCAATGCCTGCATAGTCATACCGGGCCAGGCCGGCAAAATATTTCGAATGCATTAGGCTGGCTTGAACCGGGCCTTCTATTTGTGTTAATCCCGCAGGATTCCAATACCCCGCTGTAACATCATTTACCGAAGAAACGACCGACTGTGACATGCCAAATGCTCTTGCACCCACGCCAATATTTAAAAATTCATTACTGTATTTTTGCTGTGCTTGTAAAAATCCGGGTAATAAAAAGAAGCTTAAAAGAGAAGTTTTCAGGCGCATTGGCATTAGTTCACAATACTTTCGATCTCTTCAAATATAAGCATAAAATCTCTTTGTAATTTCTGCTGATAATCAATTAAGACAGCTGTGAGCTGAAGTTTTTGTGTCTCAGTAAATGGGTCGTCCCATAGGCGCATGCAGATTCGCCCCAGGGCATACATTATGTTATCGGCTTCGCGGTAGCTGTTTAGATAGGATGATTCTATAAACTCATCCAGAAAGCTAAAAAAAGGTTCGGTATCCTTTACCTGGTTTAGCTCAAGGAAGAAATTAAGTGCGCTTCTATCTGCTTTAGATATTCTGGCATAAAAATTATCAGCTTCAACTTTAGATTCTGTAAGCAACAACGCATCTAACATTAATTCAAGGGCAATATGCGCTACAAATGATGGGCGTGCAGGCGAATTAACTAAGATAGGCGCTATCAAATTTTTTATGTTATGAGTATGCTGGCAAAAAAAATCTGACGAGTGAAAATGTTTATCAACCTCAATGTGGCGTTTCCAACCTGCCAGGATGCTGCAAAGGCTGGCGTTATCTATTGATTCAAGTTCTTGTTTTTCAGGCCGGAAGCTCCATTCTTTTTTCGCATTTTTGACTAGGTCTGGCAATACTACCCCGATAACCCTATCTGGGTCGGTTGTATTCCGGTCAAAATAGAAGTGCGATAAAAAATTCATAGATGTTATCCCCCTCTGGCCCGTTTAGGCACAGTTTCGATACAATATACGAAAATATAGTGGAATTAAATAAGATTATGCAATAAAGCGTGCTGTAAAAGCACCAGTGTTTTGATATCTCTTACCTGGCCTGATCTAAGTTTTTGCTTTACTTCCTCTGCAGAGAGTTCAATGACTTGGATGTCTTCGCCTTCTTCTTTTAACCCACCACCTTCGCTAATGCGCATGTCCGGAGAGTATTTTCCGAGAAAGAAATAAGCATATTCAGAAAATGAGGAAGGAGAGGTGTAACCCTCCGCAACTTTTTCAATTTCAGAGATACGGTATCCGGTTTCTTCTTCTACTTCTCTAACAATTGCGTGCTCAGGAAATTCACCCTCATCAAGCAAGCCGGCACAGGCTTCAAGTATAGGCTCTTTTTTATCCAGATAGACCGGTAGCCTGAATTGTTTGGTTAAGATTACTGTTTTTCGGTCGCTGTCATACAACAAAATTGATGCAGATGGAGGCCGAAAAAATACCTCACGTTCGCGGGTTTCAGAGTGCCCATTTTGGTCAATTTGATATTTAATTTTCTCTAAACGGGAGCGCTTATTAAAGAGAGCTTGTTTTTCAAGGATTTTGATGTCTGACATGCATAACTAACATCTGTAAACAGAATGGAGTTTTTAATTTCTCAATTCTTCTATCTTTGCTGTCCTTAAAACACCTAAAACATGAATTTTGTAGAAGAATTACGCTGGCGGGGCATGTTACATGATATTATGCCCGGAACAGAAGAAGAACTGAATAAAGGTATTGTGTCTGGCTATATTGGCTTCGATCCTACTGCAGATTCTTTGCATGTTGGCCATCTTACACAAATCATGACCTTGATTCATTTTCAGCGTGCTGGGCACAAGCCTTTTGCATTGGTGGGAGGCGCAACTGGTATGGTTGGCGATCCTTCCGGAAAATCAGCTGAACGCAATCTACTTTCCGAGGATGTGTTGAATCAAAACGTTGAAGCTTTAAAATCTCAGTTGGCAAAGTTTTTAGACTTTGATAGCGATGCTCCTAATAGCGCCGAAATGGTAAATAACTACGACTGGTTTAAAAGTTTTAGCTTTCTGGATTTTATACGCGATGTAGGAAAGCATATCACTGTAAACTACATGATGGCAAAAGATTCTGTAAAGAAGCGTTTGGAAGGCGAAACAGGCATGTCTTTCACTGAATTTAGTTATCAACTGGTTCAGGGCTATGATTTTTACTGGCTTTGGAAAAATAAAAATTGCAAAGTACAAATGGGCGGATCAGACCAGTGGGGAAATATTGTTACTGGCACAGAGTTGATCCGCAGGAAAGACTCAGGAACGGCTTATGCCATAACTACTCAACTTATAAAAAAGGCTGATGGTACTAAGTTTGGTAAAACAGAAAGTGGTGCAGTTTGGCTGGATGCTAAAAAAACCTCACCCTATAAATTTTATCAGTTTTGGTTAAACGCAAGCGACGAGGATGCGAAAAACTGGATTAGAATATTCTCCCTAAAGGGAAAAGAAGAGATTGAGGCATTAGAGAAAGAGCATGGTGTTGCACCGCATTTAAGAGTTTTACAAAAAGCTTTAGCAGCCGAAATCACAGTCCGCACACACTCTGAAGACGCTTTGCAAACCGCATTAAAGACCTCTGATTTTCTTTTTGGGAATGGGCCTGTTGATTTTCTTGAACAATTAAGTGACGAAGGGGTGCTGGAAGTGTTTGAAGGTGTTCAGCAATTTAATGTCTCTAAAAATGAGTTGGCTGCCGGACTAAGTGCTACAGACCTTCTGGCTGAAAAATCAAAAGTATTTCCTTCAAAAGGAGAAGCCCGAAAAATGATTCAGGGTGGCGGTGTAGCTATCAACCGGGAAAAACTTGCTGATGCAACTCAAATATTAAATGTAGATTCTCTTGTGAAAGGAAAATATTTGATAGCGCAAAAAGGGAAGAAGAATTACTTTTTGCTTATAGCAGAATAGAATTTTATTTTGCATAGAAAGAGCCAGATAAACGGCTCTTTCTACTTATTGCACTAACAGATTACAGCCTCTTATATCGCTGTTGTCAAATCTGCCAGCCACCTCAAAACTGCCGTCGCTGTATACTTTTCCCAGATCCTGAGTTGCAATAAAAGAACATGAGTGCAGGTTAGCCAGGTCAATTACATTAATTCCGCCTGTGCGCCCGGTTTTCTGATAAGATAAAGGATCATTAATATCCCGGATGAGAATTTTCATCCAGGGGGGGCAGTTAAAAATGCCATTTCCTTTCGAATAGCCTTGAGACAGTAATTCGGTCATCCCATACTCCGAATGTATATGGCTTACACCAAAACCAGCTTGTAAAACAGAGTGCAGCTCTTCCCGTACCAGTTCCTTCCGTTTACCTTTCATGCCTCCCGTTTCCATAACAACCAGTTCCGGGAAATCAATGTTAAAGTTTTCTGCAAAATCGAGCAAGGCATAAGTAACTCCAATAAGAATCACTTTTTTCTTTTCATCCCGAAGTTTTGAGAGTGCTTGGTAAAGATCCTCGTGATTGTAGAGAAAATATCCACTAAGATGATTTTTGCTTTCGCGAATAAGACTGTCTACCATATAAATTAAGGATGAACCCGCACGTTCAAGATAAGACGGAAGTAAAGCCAAAACAGTGTATTCTGTTATCGGCCCGTAGAAAAAATCAAAAGCTTTTTTAAAGCTTTGTACATAAAGGCTTAGATCCTTTACCAAATGCTGGCTTTGTGCCAAACCTGTTGTCCCCGAACTTGTAAAGATCGTGTCAATACCTTCATCACCACATAACACACGATGATTTTTAAAAAATTCAACCGGTAAAAAGGGGATTGCCTTCAAAGAATCAATTTCAGTTGGCTGAATATTGAGGTGTTTGACAAAAGATCTGTATATTTTATTCTCAGACGCCTGATATTGAAAAATTTCAAGCGCCAGTTCCGTAAAATCCTTAGCGGATTGAATTGAAAATATATTATTTGTATTATTAAACACATACAAATATACACAGAATACAGGCGGCACCCCGTTTCAAAATTAGAAGGCTTCGGAATAAGTTTTTAATTGGTGTAATGTTATTTTTATAAAAAAAAACTTATTTTTATAAAAACTTACTACCTATTTGCCTTATATGTTAAGATTGTAATAAAATAAAAAAAAGAGAATAATTTTTCTTTAGTGAGATTTATTTATATTTAATCGCCAGATGGGTTTGGTTAGGGTAAAATAATTTAGTTTGTCAATTTTAAACAATTAACGTCTATAGCCGTTTATGTTGGCAGCCCGGGGTTTATTGTCTGGTAATACGCTATAGGTTACCAGCATTATTATATTTTCTAATTAAATGGGAGAGAAAGAAAACAACAAGGAGTCCTTACCTGAGTTTAGCCTGGAACAACTTGAGGAAGGGGTTCAGCATGTTAATAACCCAATTATCGGGTTAATGCCTATTGAAAAACGTTATTTAAAGCCTGTAAAAGAATACGTCCAGAGCAACAATAATTTCTACTTTTCAGATGGAGAGGCGCGGGTTGAAGTAAGAGTAGTAAGTGATGAAATAATTCGTGTAAGGTTAGCTCCTCATGGAACATTTTTGGAAGAGTTTTCTTACGCTGTTAATAATCCGGAACAACGTGTTACCTTGTTTTCATTTGATGAGGATGCAGAAAAATATTGGGTGAAAACCAATACAGTAACGTGTCTAATTAACAAGAAGGATTTTTTGATATCTTTTCAAGACAATCATGGTTTGATTACGAATGAGGATTATACAACCATGCACTGGGAAGAAAATGCTGACTTTGGCGGATATTATGTTTATTGTACTAAAAGGTGTACTGCCGAAGAAAATTTTTATGGCCTTGGGGATAAGCCTACAGGGTTTAATTTAAGAGGCAAGCGTTTTCAGAATTGGAATACAGATACTTACTCATTTGCCAAAGAGCAGGACCCTTTGTATCGTTCTATTCCTTTTTATATTGGTATTAGGGAGGGGGTTAGTTATGGAGTTTTCTTAGATAATACTTATAAAACCCATTTTGATTTTGCACATCAGGAACATGATAAAACAAGTTTCTGGGCTGATGGAGGCGAACTTCAATATTACTATATCCACGGGCCGCATATGATGGACGTTGTTAAGCGTTATCATACACTCACAGGAACTCATCCGCTGCCTCCTCAGTGGGCTTTAGGTTACCACCAATGCCGTTGGAGCTATTATCCGGAAAGCAAACTAAAAAGCCTCGCTCGCAATTTCAGAGAAAGGAAAATTCCTTGCGATGCCTTGTATCTGGATATTGACTATATGGATGGCTACAGGTGTTTCACCTGGAATAAAAAATATTTCCCAGATCCTAAGCGAATGATTAAGGAGTTATCAAATGATGGCTTTAAAACGGTGGTAATTATTGACCCTGGAATTAAAGTTGATGATAACTATTGGGTTTTCAGGGAAGGTAGAGAAAATAAATTCTTCTGCCGGCGGAGCGATGATTATTTTATGGAAGGGCATGTTTGGCCTGGCCGCTGCCAATTTCCTGATTATACCAATCCTGACGTTAGAGAATGGTGGGGTGGTTTATTTAGAGAACTTGTGGAAGTGGGTGTTGCCGGTGTCTGGAATGATATGAACGAACCTGCGGTTTTCGGGTCGGGAACATTCCCTAACGATGTAAGGCATCAATATGATGGACACAGGGGATCACATAGGAAAGCCCATAACGTTTACGGTATGCAGATGGTAAGGGCTACTTATGAAGGTTTAAAAAAACTTCAGAAAAATAAACGGCCATTTACCATTACAAGGGCCGGATATTCTGGGGTACAGCGCTACTCTTCGGTTTGGACCGGTGACAACCTCGCCTCTTGGGAGCATTTAAAGTTAGCGGCACTTCAGTGCCAGCGCCTATCAGTATCAGGAATTTCCTTTTGCGGAACCGACATAGGGGGCTTCACAGGAGAACCTGACGGCGAGCTATTTACACGCTGGGTTCAGTTGGGGGTATTTACTCCGTTTATGAGGGCGCATTCTGCTGGCGATACCCGCGAAAGAGAACCATGGAGTTTTGGTAAAGAATTCGAAGACATTAACAGAGCATTTATAGAACTTCGCTACCGCCTGTTGCCATATATTTATTCAACTTTTTGGGAGCAGCACCGTTATGGATTCCCAATTTTAAGGCCATTGGTGATGCTAGAACAGGAGCTTAAGACGAATTTGGCACGCGAAGATGAGTTCACATTCGGCGACAAAATTCTGGTATCACCGGTAATGGAACCAGGGCAAAAATCAAAAATAGTTTACCTGCCGGTAGGTGATTGGTTTGATTACTGGACCCATGAATCATTTGAAGGAGGGAAGGAACATACAGTGTTAACTCCTTTGGATAGTATGCCAATATTTGTTAAGGCTGGTTCTGTAATTCCTGAATGGCCTTTAATGCAATATGTAGGGGAATTTGAACCAGATGAAATCAAATTCCAGATTTACTATTCTGACTACGAGGTGAACTCCTTCTATTTTGAAGACCATGGCGACACTTTCGCTTACGAACAAGACATTTATACGGAAAAGAAGTTTGTTGTTAAAGGAGATGCTACATCTCTAAATATTAAACAATCTTCAGAAGGATTGTACACCCCGCGTTATGAAACTTATGAACTAAAATTAATAGGTTTACCATTCAAGCCAACCAAAGTATATATAGACGGAAAAGAGCAGCGGCAAGATTTAAGCTTTGATGAACTAAAACGGGTAATTATCCGTGCTAACAAAAACTTTAGAAACATCGAGATTTTTAAATAAATGATAGAAAAAACAAGGAGTAAGTCGAAAAAGAAACCTGCGGCCGTAGCAGTTGCAAAGCAAGAAAACCGCGTTAGGCCCTACTCAAGGTTTACCGACTTCGATATCCATTTATTCAAAGCGGGAAAACACTACAAGCTTTATGAGAAACTAGGGTCGCATGTTATTGAACTGGAAGGCCGCAAAGGTACTTACTTTTCAGTTTGGGCGCCTAATGCACGTACAGTGTCTATTATTGGTAATTTTAACGGCTGGAACCGGCAGGAACATCAACTATTCCCTAGATGGGATAGTTCGGGAATTTGGGAAGGCTTTATTCCAGATATCGCAAATGGAGAGGTATACAAATTCTTTATTACTTCTAACTCTGGCGAAGAACTTGAGAAATCAGATCCTTTTGCATTACGTTGGGAGGAGCCTCCGCGCACAGCCTCGATTGTTTGGGACACCTGGTACGAGTGGACTGATAGCGAATGGATGCAGCATCGGTATGAGCATAATAGCCTTAATAAGCCTTTCTCGGTTTACGAAGTGCATTTTGGCTCTTGGATGCGCAGTCCTGATAATCCTTCGAAGTATCTGGGATACCGCTTAATGGCAGAACAGTTGGTTCCATATGTGAAGGAAATGGGCTTTACCCACGTAGAGTTTATGCCCTTGATGGAACACCCCTTTTATCCTTCCTGGGGGTATCAGATCACCGGATACTTTGCTGCTTCTTCAATCTATGGAACTCCGCAAGATTTAATGTACCTGATTGAACAGCTACATAAAAACGGCATTGGAGTTATCTTCGATTGGGTGCCGTCACATTTTCCGGGCGACGTACATGGCCTCTACCGTTTCGATGGAACGCATCTTTTTGAACATGCAGATGAGAAAGAAGGTTTTCACCCAGACTGGAAATCATATATTTTCAACTATGGCAGAAATGAGGTAAGAGCCTTTTTAATAAGCAATGCGATTTTCTGGCTGGAACGATTCCACGTAGATGGCTTGCGGGTAGACGCGGTTGCTTCAATGCTTTATCGTGATTATTCGCGCAGAGAAGGCGAATGGATTCCAAACCAATATGGAGGACGTGAAAATCTTGAAGCGATAAGTTTTTTAAAGGAATTTAATGTGGCTGTTTATAGCCATTTTCCGGATGTTCAAACAATTGCAGAAGAATCTACGGCGTTTCCTGGAGTTAGCCGCCCAGTGTTCAGCGGAGGCCTTGGTTTTGGTATGAAGTGGATGATGGGCTGGATGAATGATACACTGAAGTATTTTCAAGAAGACCCAATCCATCGTAAATATCACCATGGGCAAATAACCTTTAGTACGGTCTATGCTTTTACAGAGAATTTTATGCTGCCGTTATCTCATGATGAGGTAGTGCACGGCAAAAATTCTTTAATCTATAAAATGCCCGGCGATGAATGGCAACGGTTTGCTAACTTAAGATTACTTTATACCTACATGTTTACTCATCCCGGCACTAAACTATTGTTTATGGGCGGAGAATTTGGGCAAACTTCTGAGTGGGATGCCGGTAACTCTCTTGACTGGCATTTGTTGGAATTTGCTCCTCATAAAGGTGTAAAGGAACTAGTGAAGGAATTAAATCACTTTTACAAAAACGAGCCAGGGTTATACGAGAAGAACTTTGAATGGGAAGGTTTTCAATGGATAGAGGTTGGAGACGCTGCTAACTCCGTTTTGGCTTATTGCCGTAAGGGTAATACTGAAGATTCTAAGTTAGTGATTGTTCTAAATCTTACGCCTGTTCCTAGAAAAGAATACCGCCTCGGCTTACCTCATCATGGCGACTGGGAGGTTGTATTCAACTCTGACGATGAAAAATATTTTGGAAGCGGCTTCGAAGTTGAAAAAGAAGTTTCAACAGAGGCTGTTCACTGGCAGGGAAGGCCGCAGTCTGTACTAATTGATTTACCTCCGTTGTCAGGATTGATATTGAAACGATTTAATAGAACTGCTAAGTTCTGGTAGATAAGAAGCAACATAACTAACAATGTAAAACAATTTAAAGCCAATCATTTTCGATTGGCTTTAATTGTTTTAGTCTTATTGTAATTTCTCAATTTTCAGCCGCTCCGCTAGTTCATTCAAATCCTTTACCACGACATCCGCTAAAGGAATACCATTTACTTTTCTATATTTTTCTGCTACTACTTCTGGTTCGCCGGGAATAACCACGGGCTGAGTAATATCTATCGGTTTGGCTGATTTGAAGCGCTCAATCCAGTTGTCCATGTGTTCTTTAAACTCATTAACCGGCCGGAACCCATCTACTCGCATAGCCCCCACAAAATGACCTATACCTAAGCCTGGCAAGTTCGGCAACGGATCTAAAAATGCAACAAAGGGTGGTACCCAAGGACCATAATTAGCCCCAGATAGTACTGCCGAAAGAATGTCAACTGTAGCACTTAGCCCAAATCCTTTGTGGCTGCCATGGTCTCTGTCGCTCCCTAAAGTTAAGAGGGAGCCACCAGTTTTTAGTGCGTGTGCATCTGTTGTTTCGCTTCCTGTGTTAGTTTGAACCCAGCCTTCCGGAATAGGCTTGCCGGCTCTTTGCGCTATTTCCAATTTGCCATTTGCAGCAGCCGATGTTGCCATATCCACAACAACCGGATCATATTTGCCAGCCGGGAAGGCATAGCACATAGGGTTAGTGCCTAACAGGCGCTCAGTTGTAAAGGTTGGGGCAACCAGAGGGCTCGCATTAGTCATCGCAAATCCAATCATATCTCTTTTCACTGCCTGTAATGCGTGGTATCCGGCAATGCCAAAGTGGTTTGAATTTCGTACGGATACCCAGCCTGAACCATATTTCTCTGCTTTTTCTAAAGCCAGGTTCATCGCAAAGGGCGCAACTACAAGGCCAAGCCCGCTATCCCCATCGACAGTTGCCGTGGTAGCTGTTTCATGAACGATAGTGATATTAGGGGTATTATTTATACGCTGTCTTTCCCAAAGGCGAACATAGCCGCTTAACCGGGCTACTCCGTGAGAATCAATTCCTCTTAAGTCTGAGGAAAGGAGCACATCTGCAGCCAGGCTTGCATGTTCATCGCTACAGCCAATTTTAGTAAATACTGATTCGGTAAATTTGCGTAGGTTGTCTTCTGAAAAGGCTGCAGTACTCATATTAGGGTTCGAGGATGGTGAATTTAGAATCAAGCGGTTTAAAATGAGCGATAAGTGATTGAATAAAATTTTTTCCGTGCCTTACATAAAAGCTACCAAAGTTCTCGCTTCGTTCTTGCAAGCTGCCACCAGGAAAGTATTTCTTCTTGAGATTTTCAATTTGGTTTAAAACTTCTTCGTGATTCCTTTTATCCGCTTTAATTAATTTCTTTTCGAGGTTATTTATTGCTTTTTGAAGACGGACTTTCACTGCGTCTGTACTAGGTGCCAGA
The DNA here is from genome assembly GCA_966211215.1 of uncultured Pedobacter sp. Taxonomy (GTDB): domain Bacteria; phylum Bacteroidota; class Bacteroidia; order Sphingobacteriales; family Sphingobacteriaceae; genus Desertivirga. The sequence continues at coordinate 10,816 of CBIHNR010000023.1, read as the reverse complement.
GTTGGATCTATTTTGTATGAACTAAGTTTGATTTTTTCAAATATGGAACTTAGTTCAATCCATTCATGGGATAGACTCAAATTATGTTTAGAATTATTTATTACCCAATCACGTTTAATTTCATCCATTGGTTTAAACAATTCCTGATGACAGATATGCAGACGGCACAATTTATTGCTAAATTCTTCATGAGCTATCAAGGCGGAATTTCTTAATAACAAAATGGGGAAAGTTACGCCATAAAAATCGAAACTCTTTTTCAACTGAAGCCAATAAGTAACTTCGGCACCGCCGCCTATATAAGCTAGATTCGGGAGTAGGACCTCCTGGTAAAGCGGACGCATTACAACGTTAGGGCTAAAGCGGCAAGGATGATCTTCAATTTCCTTCTTCAGCTCTTCTTCGTTAAACGAAATTTCAGAATTAACGACGTTGTACTTATTGTTTTCGAATACAATTCGCTCTCTTAGGCCCTCGAGCATATAGAAAAAGTTAATATCCCTAGAATTTACCTGAGTAGTAAAGCCGGCTTCTTTAAGGGCCGTGCTACTTTCATTAATAGCTTTTGAGCTATTTTGCTCAATAATATCGCGATGAATATAAGGCGCAAATTGCTTCTTTAATTGAGGATCGTCTGCGTCAATAATAACTAAGCCATAATCTTCAAATAGAGAGTTTACCAGATACCTGGTAGCATCTGCTAATTTTTGGTTTTTGAGGTAAGCATTTTCAATAATTTTCGCCAGTTCTTCCGAATTTTGAGATAGGCCTAAAACACTCAAATAATTCTTAACAGTTTTAAGAATAGATTCAGTGTTTATTCTCCCCGTTGGCCCGCTCGTCTTTAAGTCCCAGCTTATTTTTTTGTCCTGAACCGTTGTGTGATTAATCTCGGCAAAATCATGGTCTTCTGTAGCCATCCAGTAAACTGGGACAAAGTTGTGGCTTGGATAAGCGGCTTTGAGTTCTCTAGCTAAATTAAGCGTTGTAACTATTTTAAAAATGAAATATAAAGGACCTGTAAAGATATTGAGTTGGTGCCCGGTTGTAACGGTAAATGTATTTTCGTCCCTCAACAAGTTAATATTGCTGTTAACGAGAGATGATGACGGGTTATTAAGTCTCGAATATTGATTTGTTAGAGCATCAGCCAGAACTTGCCGATTTACGGAGGTGTTTTTTTCGGAAATGAGCTTTCCAAAATTCTCAATTCTTGGAAAGTGAGACACAAATTGAGCCAGCTTAGGGTCATGGGCCAGATAGCTTAAAACCGTAGATGAGAAACTATGGGTGTCGCTATAGTTAATATACGTAGCTTTCATGAATGGGACGAAAATAGGGGAATAAATTAATTCCCCTTCGCTCATTCTTTTATTTTGACAATCTGTCCATATAGGTCGAAATCTTCAGCCCGTTCGATTGTTGCATTTACAAAACTTCCAATAGTTGCGTAGTTTGTGCTGGCATGTAAAAGTACTTCGTTGTCAACTTCTGGTGAGTCAAACTCTGTCCTTCCAACAAAATAGTCGCCTTCTTTTTTATCTATAAGGACTTTGAAAGCTTTGCCAACTTTCTCTTGATTTTTATCAAAAGAAATCCCTTGCTGGACTTCCATAATTTCATCTACGCGTTGCTCCTTGGTTTCTTGTGGAACATCGTCTTCAAGAGTATGGGCATGTGTTTTTTCCTCGTGGGAATACGTGAAGCAGCCCAAGCGGTCAAAACGAGTTTCTTCTACCCAGTCTTTCATTTCCTGAAAATCCCTCTCCGTTTCACCGGGATAACCGCAGATTAGTGTTGTTCGTAATGCGATGTTTGGCACTTTATCACGAATTTCATTTACCAGATCGATAGTTTTTTGCTTGGTAATACCACGGCGCATGGATTTTAACATATTATCTGATATATGCTGGAGTGGCATGTCCAGATATTTGCAAATATTATCCCGCTCATTCATCACATCAAGGATTTCCATAGGGAAACCTGAAGGATATGCATATTGCAAACGGATCCATTCAACCCCATTTACATCCGACAAACTACGTAATAAGTCATCTAAACGACGCTTTCCGTACAAATCAAGCCCGTAATAAGTTAAATCCTGAGCAATAAGGATCAGCTCTTTCGTACCATTGCGTACGAGTCCTTTTGCTTCATTTACCAACTCTTCTATAGTTTTAGATGCATGTTTTCCACGCATAAGCGGAATTGCACAAAAAGAGCAGGGGCGATTGCAGCCTTCAGCAATTTTAAAATATGCAAAATGCGAAGGTGTTGTTAGCAACCGTTCTCCAAGGAGCTCGTATTTATAATCGGCGCCGATTGAGGTCAATATATTTTGAAGGTCATTGGTGCCGAAATAAGCATCAACATTTGTAATCTCAGCTTCCAGCTCTGGTTTATAGCGTTCTGAAAGGCATCCGGTAACAATAACCTTTCCCACCTTGCCTTGCTCCTTTAATTCACTGTATTGAAGGATTGTATCAATAGATTCCTGTTTAGCATTATCAATAAAACCACAGGTATTTATTACAACGATATCATCCTTCCCAACTTTATTTGGCTCGTGTACAACATCCATCTGATTGCCCTTCAGTTGTCCCATCAACACTTCAGAATCGTACACATTTTTTGAGCAACCTAGCGTAATTACATTTACACGCGGCTTTTTAATTGCCTCTTTTACCGAGGGTTTAGTTCTCATATCTTTCCCGTCAATTATTTAAACAACGACTCTACGAAGTCTTTTTTATTAAAAAGCTGTAAGTCGTTCATCGCTTCTCCAACACCAATATATTTAACCGGAATTTTAAATTGGTCAGACACGCCAATTACCACTCCGCCTTTGGCGGTTCCATCTAGCTTTGTCAATGCCAGTGCATTAACATCCGTAGCCTGCGTAAATTGCTTACATTGTTCAATGGCATTCTGTCCGGTCGATGCATCTAGCACCAAAAGAATTTCATGGGGAGCTCCCGGAACAACTTTTTGCATAACGTTTTTGATTTTAGTAAGCTCATTCATCAACGCTATTTTATTATGAAGGCGGCCCGCCGTGTCTATAATTGCTACATCTTCTCCATTAGCTACCGCAGATTGAAGCGTATCAAATGCCACGGATGCGGGGTCTGAACCCATAGCTTGAGCAACAACACGCACATTTACCCGTTCTGCCCAAAGCTTTAATTGATCGACAGCTGCTGCACGAAACGTATCAGCGGCGCCCAATACAACTTTATTGCCTGCATTTTTAAGCTTATGTGCTAATTTTCCGATAGTTGTAGTTTTTCCGACTCCATTGACTCCCACAACCATTATCACATAAGGTTTATGGTTGCTATATTCAAAGTTCTCGAAATCATTACTGTTATTTTCTGCAAGAAGTTCTTGTATTTCTTCTCTTAACAGGTTGTTCAATTCGCCGGTACTTACATATTTATCACGCGAGACACGCTCCTGAATTCGTTCAATAATTTTCAAAGTAGTAGTTACCCCAACATCCGACGTAACCAGTATCTCTTCCAACTCATCAAGAACATCATCATCAACAGTTGATTTACCTATTACCGCTTTGGTGAGTTTAGAAAAAATACCTTCCTTGGTTTTCTCCAAACCTTTATCAAGAGCTTCAAGCTCTTCTTTTGGAGCTTCTTTCTTTTTGAAAAAATCGAATAATCCCATGTTGTATTATGTGCAGGTTTCAGCCGTTTAAAAGTGTAAAATAACCGCGTTGTTCGTATCAACAAAAAAAGCCCTCCTGATATACATCGGGACGGCTCTTTAATATTTTAAAGAAAAAGAATTACTGAGCGTTTTTAGCTTCAGCAATAGCGTCTTTAACGTGATCGTTGTGAGCAATGATCTCTTTAAAAGTGTAAGCGCCGGTTTTAGGTGATTTCACCATGGTAATTACTTTAGAGTATTCTTTACCTTTGCCGGTTTTTAGGGTTGCAACTACTTTCTTTGCCATCTTATTTTAATGATTGAATGAATGATTGAGTAAATGAACGAATGACTGAAAAATCAATTCTTTCATCATTCTATCCTTCAATAATTATTTTATTTCTTTGTGAACAGTTACTTTTTTAAGGTAAGGGTTGTATTTTTTCAACTCTAAACGCTCAGTAGTGTTCTTTTTATTTTTTTTGGTGATATAACGAGACATCCCAGGTACGCCACTTTCTTTTTGTACAGTACATTCCAAAATAACCTGTACTCTGTTACCTTTTTTTGCCATTTTCTATTTCTTTTTAACGATTAAACGTATCCTTTTTTAAGGAATTTATTAATTACAGCACTAATGCCGTTTTTGTTGATGGTTTTTACAGCAGAAGTTGAAACTTTTAATGTAATCCAGCGGCCTTCTTCCGGAATGTAAAATTTCTTAACCTTAAGGTTAGGATAAAATTTGCGCTTAGTCTTAACGTTTGAATTAGAAACGTTATGTCCTTTCAATGGCGCTTTTCCTGTTAAATCACAAATTCTCGACATGACTATGTAGTGTATCTTGTTGTATAAAACTCAGTCTCTTAAAGAGTTTGCAAATATCTGAAGAATAAACCACAATCGCAATATTATTTTATTTATTTATTAACATGATACAGCAGGATAGTCAACGAGCTTTTTTAACAATGATTTTTTAGAAATATTTCTAACTTAACCGCCTCAATATAAACCAGAAAATGGGAAGTGATAGTGAGTCGTAGTCTGGCTTGTAGTGCTGCCGTGAAAAACATTAGAAATTATAATTTAAACTATTTAAACCAATTTATTAAAAACTATGCATCATGGACCTGCTGTTAAAATGGGCATTGATAATGCCTCAAAAAAGAAAGCAAAATTAGGCGTTCGCTTCTTTTTTTTATACCTTCTTTTTTATGGAGGATTTGTGGCTATTGGCGTATTAAACTATGAGCTGCTTAGTCAAAGTGTTGTAGCTGGATTAAATCTTGCGCTCTTTTATGGAATTGGCCTTATTGTTTTTGCAGTACTGTTAGGTATCATTTATAACAATCTGTGTTCCAGGTATGAGGACGAATTAAACGAAGAGGAGACAAAAGCATGATTTACGGTGTATCTTATATAGCAATTTTCTTTTTTGTGATTTTTGTTGGACTGGTGTTGGGATTGTCATTCTATTTCGCCAGAAAAACAAGTTCAGCATCTTCTTACTACGCAGCTGGCGGCCAAATTCATTGGGCAGTAAATGGCATCGCTTTCGCAGGAGATTACTTATCTGCAGCCTCTTTCCTAGGCATTTGTGGTATGATAGCCACTTACGGGTTTGATGGTTTTTTATATTCCATAGGATTTTTAGCCGGTTGGATAGTTGCTTTGTTCTTGATTGCCGAACCGTTAAAACGGCTTGGAAAATATACGTTTACAGATGCTCTTAATTCCAAATTCAATTCAAGGGCAATTACACTTACAGCGGCTATAAGTACTTTAATAGTCTCTATTTTTTACCTTATTCCGCAAATGGTTGGCGCCGGAGACCTGGTAACTCCTTTGTTAGGTTTTCCGCATTGGGTAGGAGTAGTGTTAGTTGGTATCGTTGTAATTTTTATAGTGGCTAGTGCGGGTATGACTTCCACCACCTACGTGCAGTTTTTAAAAGGCGGGCTCTTACTTTTTCTATCTACCATACTTACAATCTATATCCTTAAGAATGGTTTTACATTAGATCCAGGTCAGAACGGACAACCTTATCATACCTTTTTAACAATACCTGCAACTGTTGCCGATAGTAACGTGGTTAGTGCCGGCGATTGGAAAGTTATTTCGCAACAACGAGTTAAGGGAAAAGATTTTGTTAAGCTGGAAAAAGCCGGTGTGCAAAGATGGTTTCATCTGGCTGAAAAAGATGGAAAATATAGCTTAAAGGAGGCTCTTTCTATCGCCGATGTCGAGAACGGAGTAAAGCTGTACAATGGAGAACCTAAGGAAAAGGCAAAGTTTTTCCAGGTTGGACATATGAGCAAAATAATTATAGACGGAAAAGAAGTTAGCAAGAGTGGCCCGGTTGGCCCGTTTCAATTTTTGTCTACAATTGAGAAAAGCGAAGTTGTTCGTTTTGGTGAAGCTAAATTTACTGATGAAGGTAAAAAAGTAATTGTCTACTATCAAAATCCAACTTCCGGGAAAGATTTTATGCTACCTGGCTTGAAATACAAAATAGGTAAAGGAGCTAGTATTTGGAGCCGCCTTGATTTTATTTCATTAATGCTGGCTTTGTTTTTAGGAACCGCTGCTTTGCCGCATATTTTAATCAGGTACTACACTGTTAAATCTCAAAGGGACGCTCGTAAATCGACAATTCTAGCGATCGCGGCTATAGGAACATTTTATGTTTTAACAATGTTTATGGGCTTGGGAGCTGCCGTAAATGGAGTGCTGGATGTGGAATCAAGTAATATGGCTGCACCTCTATTAGCCAAGGCTTTTGGTGTGGTGTTATTTTCCGTGATATCGGCGGTTGCTTTTGCTACTATTCTGGGAACAGTGGCAGGGCTTATCATTGCATCTTCTGGGGCAATAGCACACGATTTAATGCATAACTACTTCCAACTAAAATTAAGCGATGAGAAAAAGGTACAGGCAGGCAAAATTGCGGCTTTTGCAGTTGGAATATTTGCCATTGCTTTGGGTATCGCCTTTAAAGGGATGAACGTTTCTTTCCTGGTAGGTTGGGCATTTTCAATTGCTGCATCCGCAAACCTTCCCGCAATTTTATTCCTTTTGTTCTGGAAAAAGACAACTGCTAAAGGAATTGCCTGGTCAATTGTCACCGGAATTGTCTCTTCACTAGCAATTATTTTAACATCGCCCACCATGTGGGATAAATATGGGCTGGATCCGGCGAATGCACTTCACAAATTAGATAATCCTGCAATTATTTCCTTTCCTTTGGCTATAATAGCGGTTTATTTAATATCACTACTATCACAGAAAAACAATTTAATTTTAAAAACCAATACAGAGCCAATAGGCGCAGATATTTAATCTAATGAGCTTACTTCAAATTAAATCTTTTGACAATTACAAACGTGTTTACGATTATAGTGTAAAGGAGCCTGAGAATTTTTGGTCGGATATAGCCAGCACTTTTCAATGGAGAAAAAAATGGGATTCAGTTCTCGAGTGGGATTTCAAAACGCCTGATATTAAATGGTTCAAGGGGGCCAAACTTAATATCACCGAAAATTGTATCGATCGCCATTTAAGTTCAATTGCTAATAAACCTGCAATCATTTGGGAGCCGAACGATCCAGATGAAGCACACAGGGTGCTTACTTATAAACAGCTTCACGATAAAGTTTGCCAGTTTGCCAACGTTTTGAAAAACAACGGTGTAAAAAAAGGCGATAAGGTTTGCATCTATTTGCCAATGGTTCCGGAACTTGCTATATCAGTACTAGCATGTGCACGTATAGGCGCAATTCATTCGGTGGTTTTTGGCGGCTTTTCAGCTCAATCTATTGCCGATAGGATTAATGATGCTGAGTGCTCGCTCGTAATTACCGCTGATGGTGGGTTCCGCGGAACAAAAGACATTCCTCTAAAAAATATTATCGATGATGCTCTTGTTCAGTGCAGAAGCGTGAATAAAGTTATTGTGCTTACCAGAAGCCGTACACCTGTTTCAATGATTAAAGGCCGCGATGTTTGGTGGGAAGATGAAATCCGGAAAGTTGAAACTCAAGGAAACCCTGAATGCCCGGCAGAGGAAATGGATGCCGAAGATGTATTATTTATTTTATATACGTCAGGTTCTACCGGTAAGCCGAAGGGAGTTGTACACACTACTGCAGGTTACATGGTTTACACTGGCTATACCTTTGCCAATGTATTCCAGTATCAGCCAGATGAGGTTTATTTCTGCACTGCAGATATTGGTTGGATTACAGGACATTCATACATCGTTTATGGGCCGCTATCTCAGGGCGCAACCACACTGATGTTTGAAGGAATCCCAACCTGGCCAACTCCGGGACGCTTTTGGGACATTGTTGAAAAATACAAAGTAAACATCTTATATACAGCACCAACGGCAATTCGTTCCTTAATGAGTTTTGGCGACGAGCCTTTAGCAGGCAAAGATTTTAGCTCGATTAGAAAATTAGGATCTGTGGGAGAGCCTATTAACGAAGAAGCATGGCACTGGTTTGATGAAAAGATAGGTCAGGGTAAAGCTCCAATTGCTGATACTTGGTGGCAAACAGAAACTGGTGGTTTAATGATTTCCCCAATCTGTGGTGTAACACCAACCAAACCTGGCTATGCAACCTTGCCATTGCCAGGAATTCAGCCGGTGCTGGTGGATGAAAATGGTAAAGAAATTGAAGGAAACGGTGTGAGTGGAAATCTATGTATTAAGTTTCCATGGCCAGGAATGATTCGCACGACTTATGGCGACCATGAGCGCTGCCGTCAAACGTACTTTTCGACTTATGAGAACATGTATTTTACTGGCGATGGATGCTTACGCGATGAAGATGGTTATTACCGTATTACCGGCCGTGTAGACGATGTATTAAACGTATCGGGACACCGTATTGGTACAGCCGAAGTGGAGAATGCGATTAATATGCACTCTGATGTGGTTGAAAGTGCGGTGGTAGGCTATCCGCACGAAATTAAAGGGCAGGGAGTTTATGCTTATGTAATTTTAGGGCATCACACACAGGATGACGATTTAACCCGTAAAAATATCCTGCAAACAGTAACCCGAATTATCGGTGCTATCGCGAAACCTGATAAAATTCAGTTTGTATCCGGCCTACCAAAAACACGGTCAGGTAAAATTATGCGCCGGATTTTAAGGAAAATCGCCGAAGGCGATACTTCAAACCTCGGAGATACATCTACACTGTTAGATCCCGGAGTAGTTGAACAAATTAAAGAAGGTGCTTTATAGATCTAATCCCGGCGAAAGCTGGGATTTTTTGCTTTAGAGGGTTCCTCTAAACAATTCTAAATTTATCGATGTTATCTTTTATACATTTAAACTAGAAAAGCATATGGATAAATTAGAATTGAAAGGTAAGTGGAATGAATTGAAAGGAAAAGCTAAACAAGCTTATGCGGATCTTACCGACGATGATTTAAGATATGAAGAAGGCCGTGAGGATGAACTTTATGGCCGCATTCAAACTAAAACCGGCAAGACCAGGCAACAGGTTATTGACTGGTTAAGAAGTCTATAAAAATAAAGCCCGGAGCAAAAGCCCCGGGCTTTATTTTGGCACACGTTGTTAACATCCTGCTATAACAGAAGATATTCTGAGCCCTCATACTAACAGGTTAACCTTTAAATACACACTGTTGAAATCACTGCCACTCATTGATTATGGGTGGCAGTTTATGTTTTATGGATATTGAATAAGATTTAAATGCTGGATTTTTTACAGATATTTTAATTGTAATTTAGGGGAGTAGAAGATTTCTTCTATTATGTTCAACCTTTTTAATATCACAATCAAATCCAACAAACATGGTAAAGTCGCCGCTAAATTCCGACAACATCAAATGGGGAAACAACTGTGATGCCTGGACTCTCCTTGAGTCGGAAAGCCTCGTAGTAATTCAAAAAAGAATGCCTCCACAAACAACTGAAGACACACATTTCCATTCAAAAGCCCAGCAAGTATTTTACATAGTTGAGGGCATTGCAACAGTTAAAATCGAGGAAAGCTTAATTACAGTAAAAGCTGGGGAAAGTATTCATATTCCCAATCTCACCATACACTCGATTGTGAACAGATCTAACGAGTATATGAGCTTTCTGGTTATTTCAGAACCTTCAGCTATTAATGACAGGATAAACGTTTAAGCTTAGGGTAATGGAGAGTAGGGACTTATCTGTTGATACACTTTTAGACTTATGTAATTCAGCGCCCCAAAAAATGAGGCTGATTTCATCCTATGATTTTTCTTTAAAGCCATCAACCGCTAAATGGTCAAAGAAGGAAATATTGGGACATCTAATTGATTCTGCAACGGCTAACCACCATCGCTTTGTGCGCGGGCAATTCGAAGAACCTACAGTTTATTATGACCAGGATTTATTTGTTTCAGTCCAGAACTATCAGGCTGAAGATTTGGAGTCATTAATCTTGCTATGGGAATTTTATAACAGGCATCTTGCTCACGTAATAAAAAATATTCCTGAAAGTAAGCTCGAAAATAGGTGCGTGGGCAAAGACGGCAGTAAGGCAAGCCTGGCTTTCTTGATCAACGATTATTTAAAACACCTTCAACACCATCTCGCTCAGATAATCTAAATAGGGAGTACCTTGTTTACGAGGTTTCCCTTTCTGCAAATGGCAATTTATGGCATCAGTAATAAGAAATCGAATCGCCGGAGTATTCATTCCAGTTCGGGATATTCAATCAGCTAAAGAATGGTACTGTAATCTGTTGGGACTGGAGCCTTCAGGAGAGATTTTGCATGGGCATTTGTATATTCTGCCAATGGAGAATGCCCTTAATGTTATTTTGGACAGTAAGATTTTTTCAGAAGAAAAGGTATTTCAAATTCCGGCTTTTCAGTTTGATGCCGAATGTATCGAAGAAGCTTATTCTTATATGCTGGAAAAAAATGTAAACGTAGTAACAGAGATTCAACACAACCAGTGGTTCAACTTTAAAGATCCTGACGGTAACTTGTTGATGGTTTGTAAATGTGCTTAAACAAAACCTGCATGAGCAAAAGCTCCCAAACGGCGATGAAAGTAGCAAGCAGGTTCTTTGTGTCCTTTTAACCTGAATTATGCATTAGAATATGAGAATTTGCCATTGAGGGTCTCGACCTTAG
>CBIHNR010000022.1:0-42604 GCA_966211215.1 uncultured Pedobacter sp. | reverse complement strand
TAAAAGAGGCGTTTGAAATCGGGTCGCCACCTTCTTTTGCTATATAATTAAAGAGATCGAGTACATCACTACCTTTCAATTTTATAGTAACCATGAGGTTTTCAAAAGGCATCATCTCATAAATCTTAAAGGCTCTTAAATCGCCGGCAGGCAACTTTACCCGAAGGCTTTTATAATTAATATGGGCAAAATCGAAGGAGATATTTTGTTGGCGAGCCACCTCTGCCATGGCATCAATAACCAGATTGTTTAAAGCCCCGTTAGGCCGGCGAGGCGCAATTTCCGATCCGCAAACACCAATTACAGCATTCATTTGCGAATCCAGCCCCTGTTTGTAAGGACGATAAAAGCGAATTACAGAAGAGTCCTGATCAGAACCAGCAGAGATAGAATAAAGTTGTTGGCTACTACTTTTTAGAAAGAACTTTCGACTGCACTGGCTCAGCAAAAGAGCCAATAAAACATTTCCTGAAATAAACCAGCGCCGATACCTCCTTGAAGCAGCCATCACACTCTTATATTACATCCTGCAAATCTGCTTTAATTAAAGTTAACGCTGCTTCGTAAGGATTTTCTTCGATTACTGATAAATGAGCTAGAACGGCCTTGCTTAACTCTATTGAAGGTGAATCGATGTCCATTCTTTTAGCGCAATTATTTATCAGGCTTATAGTATCATCTTTTAATCTCCTTACAACAGTCCAGGCTTGAACACTTAAATACACCTGTTGAGTTACATTATGCTGAAACTCATTCTGCACTTCAGAAACGAGCATTTGCTGAAATTGCAGGACACTTATTCCAGGGGTATGGCTTCTTACCAGCAAACTCGCAGGGTTCATTCTTTCAATAAATAATGTAACGCGCTCGTATGCTTGCAAACGCAATGGAAGAGTTGTAGATAAAGTCGCTTTCCTTAACTCAATTTCTTTCATTCGCCTATTCTTCTCAATTTCATTTTTTAGCACAGAATAAGCAATGAAAAATACTGCCGTCCCAGCGGCCGTGTATTTTAAAATATCGAGAATAAAAAGTACTACTGTATTCATATCTATGTTTTGTTATCTAAAGGTCAAATCAGGTAGCGCACAGCAAAAGTGGGCAATTTCGCGTATATTTGCATTAATAAAAAAGAAAGATTAGTATGGAAACAATGACTTCTGCTTTACCGGTTTCTTTTACTGAAGGCGCGAAGAAGGAATTACATAAATTGAAAAGCCAACAAGAGCTTAGCGAAGAGTTTGGCTTACGCATTGGTGTTGAAGGCGGCGGTTGTGCCGGCATGAATTATGTTTTAGGCTTCGACCAAAAAAAAGACGGTGACCAGGAATTTGACGTTGAAGGCATCAGAGTTTTTATGCACAAAGCCCATGGATTATACCTTGCCGGAATGGAAATTGATTTCCAGAATGGACTAAATGCCCGTGGTTTCACTTTCAATAATCCAAATGCGGCTAAGACCTGCGGTTGCGGCACTTCATTTTCTGTATAGAATCTTTAATCAAAATATTATCGATCCCGTTACCCCATCAGGTTACGGGATTTTTATTTTCTTCTAAAACCTTCAAGCCTGCCTATTGTAGCTATTCAAAAAGGCTTTGATAGTCAGGCAAAAAACAAAGAAAGTCTCTCGCCTCTATGTAGAACGTAAACTCGTTTTCAAATTAAGGAGGCTTGCTGTGGTGCTTATAATTATAGCTGCAATTATAGTGTACGATATTTTCAAATCTTACATTCATCCACTACTGGCAGTCGCAGGAATAGCATTAGGATTTTATTTGGGAAGCTTTGTTGGCAGATACAGCAATATACACTGGCATGAAGAAACAAGTAAAGTAATTTCGCGGCTCGACCGTATAAGTATTGTTATCCTTGTTTTATATCTGGCATTCTCCTTTTCGAAGAAATGGATATTTGGACATTGGATACATGGCCTGGCGCTAACGGCTTTCAGCTTCAGTATTGCAGCGGGAGTTATGGCAGGCAGAATACTAACTATGAGGAAACAAAATCCGGGGGATTTTGAGAGATAAAGGCCTTCTGGAAAAGAAATTTAAGAACTAAAGTAACTCGTTTTGCAACTGATATTCGGTTAATATCCTTTGTACGAAAGGCATTTTTAACGCCTGGTACATCATATCGGCATGTTTCATGCGATGCAAGTCGCTACCTATAAAATCTATCAGGAAATTATCAATCATTTCCTCGGCAGCCTTTTGAGTTGGCTTTCCATAATACCCCGTTAGGGAAACTGTATTAAGCTGCATATAGCAGCCAGAATCCTTAATTTTCTGATAATTTTCAACACCTCCTGTCAGGTAAGGATATCTCTCAGGATGAGCAAGTAAAGGAGTATAGCCTTTGTCCTTTATCTTTTCGATGATTTCAAAAAGGTTTTGAGGATAATTTACAAAGGAAAGTTCAAAAAGAAGGTACTTACCGCCAATGGCAAGTATATCGTTTTTATCCAGCTTATTTTCGAAAGTTTCATCAAGATAGTACTCGGCGGCAGCCTCAAGCTCAACATCAATATTTCTTTTAGCAAGCTCGTTTCTAACATCATCCAACCCCTTCAAAATAATATCGGTTGTATTCCGATAATAGTCTGCCATGATGTGGGGGGTAGTAATAATCTTCTTAAAGCCAAAATCCATCATTCTTTTTATTAGAATGATGGATTCTTCCATATCCTGCGCTCCATCATCGATTCCGGGAATGAGATGAGAATGCAGGTCCGTCTTTATTGAAGAAAAATCAATATCCGGCTTAGTTTCTTTCCTTTTAAATAGCTTGAATAACATTAGCGGCCAGCGTATTGCTCTTCGTAATATGCCTGATAATTTCCGGAGGTAACGTCGTTAAGCCACTCTTCGTTAGCTAAATACCACTCAACCGTTTTCTCTAAACCTTCTTCAAACTGAAGGCTCGGCACCCAACCTAGTTCCTTCTGAAGTTTGGTTGAGTCTATTGCATAACGCAAATCATGGCCCGCACGATCGGTAACGTAAGTAATTAATTTCTCAGATGTCCCCTCTTCACGGCCTAATTTTTGATCCATAATCTTGCACAACAAACGAATCAAGTCGATGTTTTTCCATTCATTATGCCCGCCGATGTTGTAAGTAGTACCTGGAGCAGCTTTATGGAAAATTACATCAATAGCCCTTGCATGGTCTTCCACCCATAACCAATCACGAACGTTCTCGCCTTTTCCGTAAACTGGTACAGGTTTATTACTCTTAATATTGTTAATGGCTAAAGGAATAAGCTTTTCTGGGAAATGATGAGAACCGTAATTGTTAGAGCAATTTGAGATAACGGCATTCATACCATAGGTATCATAGTAAGCTCTCACAAAGTGGTCAGAACTTGCTTTAGACGCTGAATATGGGCTATGTGGATCATAAGCAGTTTCTTCGGTAAACATTCCGGTTTCGCCTAGAGTACCATAAACCTCATCGGTAGACACATGATAAAAACGCTTGCTGGCATAATCATCCTTCCAAAGCTTACGTGCAGCATTTAAAAGGTTAACTGTACCTACAACGTTGGTCATCACAAAATCAATAGGACTGCTGATTGAACGATCCACATGAGATTCTGCCGCAAGGTGTATTACCGCGTGAAAATTTTCCTGATTAAATAGATTATCAACAAAGTCAGCATCTACAATATCTCCTTTTACAAATTGATAATTAGGTTTGCTTTCTACGTCTTTCAGGTTAGCAAGGTTTCCGGCATATGTCAACTTATCCAAATTAACAATTTGATAATCAGGATAATTATTAACAAATCTCCTTACAACATGCGATCCGATAAAGCCGGCACCGCCGGTGATAAGTATTTTTTTCATTGTATTTTATGAAGTTCGAAGCCAGAGGTCCGATGTCCGATTTCAGACCTCAAACTTCAGACTTCAAATTATTTCTAACTAAAAGGATTCTCTTTAATATATTTCTCCCAAGCCCAGGCAGAACGCATCATGTCTTCCAATCCAAGTTCTGCTTTCCAGTTAAGCTCCTTTTCGGCTTTGCTAACATCGCCCCAAACCTGCTCAACGTCGCCAGCCCTACGAGGCCCTATTTTATAATCTAACTTAACGCCTGTACTTTCCTCAAAAGCTTTAACAACTTCAAGCACTGTACTTCCTTTACCTGTACCCACGTTAAAAATCTCGAAATTACCTTCCTGCCGTTTTTCCTCCTGACGTTTCAGCGCTGCAATGTGCGCTTTCGCAAGGTCAACTACATGGATGTAATCGCGGATACAGCTTCCGTCTGGTGTATTATAATCATTACCAAATACGGTAATGGCACCACGTTTACCAATTGCACTTTGTGTAATGAAAGGTACCAGGTTTTGCGGAACCCCAATTGGCAATTCGCCAATTAAGGCAGATTCATGCGCTCCAACCGGATTAAAGTAGCGCAAAGATATGAAATGATAATTAGGCTTTACAGCTGCACACTCAACTAAAATCTCCTCTGCAATTTGTTTGGTATTTCCGTATGGAGATTCAGCTTTCTTTACAGGAGCTTGCTCGGTAACAGGTAGGACATCTGGTTGGCCATATACTGTACATGAAGAAGAAAACACAAAATTAACTTCCTTATCTGCAAAAGCAGTAAGTAAATTAATTAATGAAAAGAAGTTATTACGGTAGTATTTCAGGGGTTTTGCAACCGATTCACCCACCGCCTTATGCGCAGCAAAGTGAATTACTCCTGTGATGTCCTGGTTCTTATTTATAAAATCAACAACAGTTGCTTCATCACAAAGGTCGATTTCATAAAACTCAGGCTTTTTACCGGTAATTTGAGTTATCTGGTCAAGGATTTGGATGCTTGAGTTATCAAGGTTATCAATAATGACTACCTCATAACCTGCATTTTGAAGCTCAACAACAGTGTGAGAACCAATATAGCCGGTACCGCCTGTTACTAAAATTTTGCTCATTATTTATTTAGTGTAACTTGAGAAATCTTTATGCTCAATTTTTTCAATCAATTCCTGAGGAAGTGATTTGAAATATTCGTAAGTAATTTTTAATCCTTCTGCCCGGGAAACTTTTGGTTCCCAGCCCAGTAATTCTTTCGCCTTTGTAATATCCGGACGACGTTGCTTTGGATCGTCTGTTGGAAGTGGCTTAGTAATTAATTTCTGTGTAGTTCCTGTTAATTTGATAATTTCCTCACCAAATTCCCTTATGGTTATTTCATCAGGGTTACCAATGTTTACCGGATAAGCATAATCAGAGAATAACAAACGATAGATACCCTCGATCAAATCATCTACGTAGCAAAATGCCCGAGTTTGCGATCCATCTCCGAATACTGTTAAATCTTCTCCACGAATAGCCTGGCCTATGAAAGCAGGCAATACACGGCCGTCGTTCAGGCGCATGCGAGGGCCATAAGTATTGAAAATACGCACAATACGTGTTTCAACGCCATGGAAAGTATGGTAAGCCATTGTAATAGCTTCCTGGAAGCGTTTTGCCTCATCATAAACTCCTCGGGGGCCAACAGGATTTACGTTACCCCAATATTCTTCCGGCTGAGGATTTACGTTAGGGTCTCCATAAACCTCTGAAGTAGAAGCGATAAGGATACGTGCATTTTTATCTTTTGCCAAACCCAAAAGATTGTGAATTCCTAAAGAACCTACTTTTAGCGTTTGAATTGGAATTTTTAAATAATCGATTGGGCTTGCTGGTGATGCAAAGTGTAGGATATAATCCAGTTCACCCGAAACGTGCACAAACTTCGATACGTCGTGATTGTAAAACTCGAAGTTTTCTAACGGAAACAAATGCTCGATATTTCGAAGGTCGCCGGTGATCAGATTATCCATCGCAATTACATGGAAACCCTCTTTAATGAATCTGTCGCATAAATGCGACCCTAAAAAACCTGCGGCACCAGTTATAAGTATACGTTTTCTCTCCATTATGCCTCAATTACTTTACGTCCGATACTGTTATAATAATACCCACAGTCAATCATTTTCTGTAGATCGTAAAGATTACGTCCGTCAAAAATAACTTTTGCTTTTAAGCCAGCTTCAATTTTATCAAAATCAGGAGTACGGAACAATGGCCACTCAGTAACGATTATTAAGGCATCAGCACCTTGAAGAGCATCGTATGGATCTTTCGCATATCCAATAACGTCACCTTTCAAGCGTTTCACATTCTCAGCAGCCTCAGGATCGTAAGCAACAATTTCAGCACCTTCTTTTACTAGTTCATCAATGATATATAGTGCTGGAGCTTCACGAATATCGTCAGTTTCCGGTTTGAACGCCAGCCCCCAAAGAGCAAATTTCTTACCTTTTAGGCCGCCATCGCTGTTGTAATACTTACGCATCTTTTCAACGATAACTGTTTTTTGAACCTCATTTACTGTAATTACAGAATTCAAGATCTGAAAATCGTATTCTACTTCGGCAGCAGATTTAACTAATGCCTGAACATCTTTCGGGAAGCAGCTGCCTCCGTAACCCACACCAGGGAATAAGAAACGCTTGCCGATACGGGCATCAGAACCGATACCGCGGCGAACCTGATCAACATCAGCGCCAACCAATTCGCAAAGGTTAGCCACCTCGTTCATGAATGTAATTTTTGTTGCAAGGAAAGAGTTTGCAGCATATTTTGTTAGCTCAGAAGAACGCTCGTCCATAAAAATGATTGGGTTACCTGAGCGCACATATGGGCCATATAACTCTTCCATTAATTTTTTAGCTTTTTCACTTCTTGTACCTACCACAACGCGGTCTGGCTTCATGAAGTCTTCAACAGCTACCCCTTCACGTAAAAACTCAGGGTTAGAAACTACATCAACCTCCACAGTAGTATTTTCGGTAAACGCAGCTTTTACTTTATCAGCCGTACCTACAGGCACAGTTGATTTTGTGACAACCACTTTGTAATCTTTTACAAGTTTTGCGATGTCTTTAGCAGCGCCTAAAACGTAACTTAAGTCTGCAGAACCATCTCCTCCCGGAGGGGTAGGCAATGCTAAAAAGATAATTTTAGCATCAGCAATTGCATCAGCTAATACAGTTGTGAATTTTAATCTTCCTTGCTCAATATTACGGTGGAATAAGATGTCAAGGCCCGGCTCATAGATAGGAATCTGGCCTTGTTTCATTTTTTCTACTTTTTCCTGATTAATATCCACGCACGTAACAGTGTTACCTGTTTCTGCAAGGCAGGTGCCGGTAACCAAACCAACATAACCTGTACCAACTACTGCAATTTTCATATATCGAATTTATTTTAAGAGATTTAACAGTATTTTCGGCGAAGATAAAATATTTACGCAATTATCATGCTCATCCTTTACAATTTTGGCATCAAAATATACAGCTTTTTATTATTCATTTTTCACTTTTTCAACAAAAAGGCCAAACTATTTGTCAATGGAAGAAGAAACATTTTCGAAACAATTGATAAAGAAGTAGATAGGCGCTCAAAATCAACATGGTTCCACTTTGCATCTTTGGGCGAATTTGAACAGGGGCGCCCAGTGATGGAGAAGTACAAAGAGGTATTCCCCGACAAGAAAATTATTGTTACGTTCTTCTCACCTTCTGGATACGAACTGAGAAAAAACTATACAGGCGCCCAACACATTTATTACCTTCCTCTTGACACCAAATCTAACGCCCAAAGGTTTATAAACCTTATCAATCCCGAGCTTGCAATTTTTACTAAATATGAATACTGGTATCACTACTTTAAAACACTCAACGATAAACAAATACCACTATACATCATCTCGGGTATTTTTAGAGAGAGCCAACCTTTCTTTAAATGGTACGGAGGGCTCAACAGAAAAATCCTTGGTTTTGTATCTCACTTTTTCGTTCAAGATGAGGGCAGCAAAAAACTGCTTAAGACAATCGACATTACAAATGTTTCTGTAAGCGGAGACACACGCTTCGATCGGGTAGCTGAGAATGCAGCTTCTCCAAAGCAGTTTAAAATAGTTGAAGACTTTTGTGGCGATGCAAATATTTTTGTAGCCGGCAGCACCTGGCCGGAGGACGAGAAGCTTATAACTGAACTGGTTAAGAATTATTCTTCATGGAAATTCATTATCGCTCCGCATGAAATAAAAGACGATAAAATTAAGGCATTAATCAGCTGGTTGCCGGCTGGAAGTGCGTTAAGGTACTCGGAGATTGGAGATCTGAAGTCTGAAGGCGCAGGCCAAAGGCCGGAAGCCGGAAGTCTGACACCCAGCCTCAGGCCTCCGGCATCAGTCCTCATTATCGACAACATCGGGATGCTTTCTTCTTTGTATCAGTATGGAAAGATTGCATACATTGGTGGAGGCTTTGGAGTGGGTATACACAATACTCTCGAAGCCGCAGCATTTGGAGTTCCGGTAATCTTCGGCCCTAACTATCAGAAATTCTTAGAGGCAAAAGCCTTGATTGCCTATGGCGGAGGCTTTACGATCAGCAATGCTACCGAACTGCAGCAAACCATGCAAAAACTACAGAACGAATCGGAAAGGCAAGCAGCGGGCAGAGCAGCCGGAGACTATGTACAGAAATCAAAAGGAGCAACGGAAATTATTCTGGCTTTTATAAAAAAAAAACTAAGCGTCAGTTAGTTCCGTATTCTCAAAAAAGGACATTGTACTGAACAAGATAAGAAGACCTCATAAAAAAGGAGGATATTCTCAAAGTAGCCTCCTTCTTATCTTTTCAATCTTTATATCCTTTAATTTCCCTTTACCATCTTTTCAAGGGCAGCAATCCAGGCCGGATCATCATTTAAGCTCTCGACCAGCTGAACTTTCTCGCCACCCATGTTCTTAAATTCTTCGTTATATTCTTCTACAATTTCATAAAGAGTCTCAAGACAGTCCGCAACAAAAGCAGGGCTAAAAACCAGCAATCGCTTTGCGCCTTTGGCAGCCTGTTCTTTTAAAATATCAGTAGTATAGGGTTTCTTCCATGGAGCATTTCCTAAACGCGATTGAAAACAAACCGTATATTTTTCCTTCGGAAGATTAAGTTTTTCGGCAATTAAACGGGCTGTATCATGCGACTGTGCCGAATAGCACATGCGATTTGCATCGTTGAAGCGAAAACAACAATCTGGAACTTGCAAACAATATTTACCAGTATCATCAGCCTTCGTTAATTGCCTTTCTGGCAAGCCATGAAAACTGAATAAAACATGATCGTAGTTTTCGACACCATATTTGCGTGCATTGTTGGCAAAAACCTCGATCATCCCTTCGTTATCATGGAAAGAATTTACAAATGAAATATCTGGAATAGTTGGCCATTTACTTACTATTTCCATTATCTTTTGGTTAACGGAACCAGTTGAAGCCGAAGCGTATTGAGGAAATAAAGGAATTACTTTAAGATTGGCAATTTGCTTCTTTTTCAAACGCTCTAAAGCATCTTCAATGGATGGCTTTTGATAGCGCATTGCCAGCTCTACTATATAATTGCTTCCTAAAGCTTGCTGTAGAAGCTCCTGCTGACGTGTGCTGTAATGTAATAAAGGAGAACCGGTTTCGTCAGACCATACTTCTTTATAAATCTTGGCCGACTTAGGGCCGCGAAACGGAACAATCAGGCCTTTAATTAGAAGCGTCCGGCTAATGGGATTAATATCAATAACACGTTCATCCATTAAAAATTCATCCAGGTACTTGCGCACGTCAGAAACCGACGGGCTATCGGGAGTTCCCAGATTTACCAATAACACTCCTTGTTTTCTCATTTTTTCTAATCAGGCTGCAAATATAAAACTCACATAATTATAGCTGTAAATCCCCCTGGGGTTTTTACTTAAGAAACACAATTTCCCTTTGAGGAGGAAGGTCAGAGGGCGGGGAAGAAAGGTGAAAGGTGAAAGGTGAAAGGACGAAAGCTCACAATATTTAAGTTCTCACAAATCAACAAGAGGATTCTGGGCAGGACATAGGGGTTGCAGTTTCGCTGTGTGACGTAGCCAGAACCTGATCCGGAGGGATGACTATCTCATTTGATAGCTTCCCTTCATCAAAACGGAAAGCTATATTAATAACTTTCCAGTTGTGTTTTTACGTTTTGCATTAACCACATAGGAGTTGATGTAGCTCCACAAATACCTACTTTATCACCTTCGTTGAACATCGAAATATCTAACTCTTCAGGTTGTGACACAAAATAAGTATCGGGATTATGCTTCTTACAAACTTCAAAAAGCACTTTTCCATTGGAAGACTTCTTCCCTGAAACGAATACAATTTTATTAAAGTTCTTAACAAAATTGCTCAGCTCCTCATAGCGGTTGGATACCTGACGGCAGATTGTATCATTCGCCTTTACCTCATAACCACGATTTAAAAGCTCGCCCTTTATCTGGTAAAATTTATCAGTGCTCTTAGTTGTTTGGCTATATAGTGTAAATTTTGAAGGGAGTTCTGCTCGGTCCAATTCTTCCAGATCCTGAAAAACCAAAGCCTCCTGGTTTGTTTGGCCTTGCAAGCCGATCACTTCAGCATGCCCATGCTTTCCAAAAATCAGGATCTTTTCACCAGAATCGTACGAGTTCTTAATGCGGTTTTGAAGTTTTAAAACAACCGGGCAGGAAGCATCGATTAAAGTAATATTTCTTTCGAGCGCAATTTTATAAGTTTCAGGCGCCTCGCCATGTGCACGAATCAAAACTTTCTCGTCAGAAAGAGTTAACAAGTCTTCATGGTTTATTATTCTTAGGCCTTTAGCTTTTAGTCGGGCAACTTCCTCATCATTGTGCACAATATCTCCAAGGCAATATAAATAGCCGTCCTCTTCCAGAATTTCTTCTGCCATATCAATAGCATACACTACTCCAAAACAAAATCCAGAATCGCGGTCTATCTGTACCTGAAGGTTATAACTCATTCTACAAAATTAAATAATACCTGCAATTAAGCTTATAACTTTAATGCAATAAAAAAACAAGAGCCATTACAACTACGCTGTCCGTACTGCACGCAAGGAAGTTTAACAATTACTGAGTGATTACTCTTCCTTTCCATACAATTTTCTTAGCGAAGCTTTTTTTTATTGAAACAACAGCAAGAATAATAAAAGAAAACATTTGGAAAGGGTGCAGTACCAAATTAAGAAAGACATTCTGCCCGCTGGCCAGCGAAATCATTATACGACTAAGCACAATTAGCGTCAACCCGAAAAACAGCAATGGTAAATCGAGGTAAAATGCAATAAAAACCGGGCCGATAAGTACCAGGAGCACATAGCAGACCAAGCCGGCTATATTATTATTAAACCCGGCTAACAGGTTTTTACTAAAACCATTTATAGCTTCGGAATAACCGTTATACATTCGGCAAAAAATATATCCGTTTGCTAATAACGATTCCGTTTTATATCCTGCGGATTTTGCCTTCTTCATGATTGCGATGTCTTCAACAACTTCACTTTTCACTTTCGAGTGCCATGTATTATTATGATAAATCGCAGCATCAAACAACATAAACTGCCCACTTGCAGCAGAAACAGATGGCTTATCAAGTAATTTAACCAGCCTTAATGGGAAAGTATTTAATAAAAGAAAATGCATTAACGGAACTACCAGACGCTCTCCCATAGATCCCATAATCTGGTTTGTAAACAGGCTTAACAAGGCAAGATTCCCAATCTTCATTCTATGGAGGGCGTTGTTGATCAAGCCGTCTTTAATAAGACTATCGGCATCCAGAAACATCAGATATTTACCTTTAGCCTTTTTTGCCAATTGATGGCAAGCATAGTTTTTTCCCAGCCAATTGTCTGGCAAAGGGTCTCCTTTTATTATGGAAAATCGAGAGTCTTGCGAACTAAATTCCTTACATATGGCAAAGGTGCGGTCTGAAGAATCGTCGTCCAGAACAATTACTTCAATATTAGTATAGTTTTGATTTTTGATTGATTCGAGCAGGTAATAAATATTGTTCTGCTCATTTCTGGCAGGTATCAGGATGGATACCAAGTCGTTGTAATGCTTTGCGGAATGAGTTAATTTCGGGTTTGATATAAAATTAAAAAGAGTGATAGCAAAACGTAGAATAAGAAAAAAGAATACTACATAAAAAATCAGCATTTTCTAGACTATAATGCGGCTTTTGCTACTGCCGCGATTTCTCTCAATATTTATTATACTCACTCCAAATCAATCGCAGACTGATAATTTCCAAGCAATAGCTAATGAAGGTTTACGCTTGTTAAAATAATCAACGAATGAAGCTTTCAAAAGGTATTGAAAAAATCCGGCTAACGAGTTTATAAGATTGGTTAGTTTCTTTCAAATACTATTGCTCAATTCGCTGGTTTCGCAATTTGTAAATTTTTCCGAGAATTTGACTGTTTTTTTTTGGGAAGGAATAAAATAGCAAAGGGTAGCCAATAACCACCCTTTTGTTTATTTGGAAAACCCTTCAAACTTTTCCCAGAAACCATCCTTAGGAAGAGGCGCATTGATATCTATCAGTTCTTTCTTTACCGGATGAACAAACTGCAGTCTCTTTGCATGCAGGCAGATGGTTTTCTTCAGGCTTCCACGAGGATAGCCATATTTATTATCGCCAACAATTGGACAATCCAAGGTAGAAAGCTGCACCCTGATTTGATGGGGCCGGCCTGTAATTGGGTCGACTTCAATGAGATAGTAACCATTTAGTTCGCCAATCAGCTTGTAGTTCAATTCTGACCTTAAACTACCCTTAACTTCCTGTGGATGAGCCGTGGTGATATTTTTTTTAGGATTTTTAACCAACCAGTGAACTAAATTTCCACTTTCCGGCACCGGGCGTTTTCTTACCACCGCCCAATAGGTTTTCTTCATTTCCCGACCTTTAAACATGGCGTTAACACGGTCCAGGGCTTTACTGGTTTTCGCAAAAAGAATAACTCCGCTAACAGGCCTATCTAAACGGTGTACAACTCCCAAAAAAGCACCGTTTGGCTTGTTATACTTTTTAGCAAGATATTTCTTAACCTTCTCATCTAAGGATTCATCGCCGGTTTCATCCACCTGCACAATATCTCCGGCTCGTTTATTTACAGCAATAAGGTGATTGTCTTCGTAAAGTATGTCCTTGTCTGTAATATCCTGATGGACGAATTTAACGGGTTTACTCATTTAATGGAATCTTGCATTATCAGGAACCACAAAGGATCTCTTTAGTACTGTTCTTTCTCGTTTGGAAAATCATTCGCTTTTACGTCATTAACATAGCTTTTCACAGCACCGTTAATCTCATTATATAGATTAAGGTATTGCCTTAAAAAACGAGGGCGAAAACCTTTATTTAATCCAAGCATATCGTGAATAACCAGCACCTGGCCATCACAACCCGAACCGGCTCCAATGCCAATAGTAGGAATTTTAACACTCTGGGTAACTTCTAAAGCCAACTTGGCGGGTATTTTTTCCAAAACAACACTAAAACAACCAGCATCCTGAAGCACAAGCATATCCTTTTTAAGCTTCTCTGCTTCAGCTTCTTCTTTAGCTCTCACCGTATAGGTACCAAACTTATAAATAGACTGAGGAGTTAATCCTAAGTGCCCCATCACCGGGATTCCGGCCGTAACAATTCTGTCTATCGATTCCCGGACCTCTTGGCCACCTTCCAATTTTACTCCATGGGCACCAGATTCTTTCATAATCCGGATAGCTGAATTTAAAGCTTCCTTTGAATTTCCCTGGTAAGAACCAAAAGGCAAATCAACTACAACTAAACAGCGGCTTGCAGCCCTCACTACTGATGATGCATGATAAATCATCTGATCCAGAGTGATTGGCAATGTCGTTTCATGCCCTGCCATTACATTCGATGCAGAATCACCAACCAGTATTACGTCGATACCAGCCTCATCCACAATTTTAGCCATCGAATAGTCGTAAGAAGTAAGCATCGCGATTTTTTCGCCTCTCAACTTCATTTCTTGCAGCGTATTAGTAGTAATGCGCTTAACCTCTTTGTTAACTGACATGGTGTTATTTAAAGAATGGGCAAAGGTAGAAAGTTAATTCCATCAAATAAAACCAGTTATTGGCAAAACGCGTTCACAATTCCCTAATTATACTTAATTTAGGACTACTTAAGGATGCGTCCTTCGCACTAATAAACCAGCCATTTTAAAAATATCTTTAAAAAATGCCTATAAAGCTTTACCTTTGTCTCTTGTGAAATTTGAAGTCAATTGCTTCAGCCTGCTGTACTCTACAACCGAAATTCCTTTCGGAAATTTGAAGTTTTTCCATTTATTTTCAGAAGAAGAAGATCTGGAATCTATCGATTCTTATTTACATATCGCTTATGGTAGAACAGCCGAGTACCTTGCCTGGGAATGGGTAAAAGATGCTATTAATCAGAAGAATATAAAAAACCAAAATAATATTAATTAAGAATGACTAATTACACCAAATTACCTGCTGTACTATTGCTGGAAGACGGAACTGTGTATCACGGAAAAGCTGCCGGCAAAATTGGCACTACTACCGGTGAGATTTGTTTTAATACCGGCATGACTGGTTACCAGGAAGTATTTACAGACCCATCTTACTTTGGGCAAATCATGGTTACCACAAATGCACATATTGGCAATTACGGTGTTAACGATGAAGAAATTGAGTCAGGTGATATTAAAATTGCAGGCTTGGTTTGTAAGAATTTCAACATAACTTACAGCCGTAAAATGTCTGACAAATCTATCCAGGATTACTTTCAGGAAGAAAACATCGTTGGAATTTCAGATGTAGATACCCGTTCTCTGGTTCGCCACATTCGTGATAAAGGAGCAATGAACGCTATTATTTCTTCAGAAATTTTAGACCTTGATGAATTGAAACAAAAACTTGCAGAAGTTCCTTCAATGGCGGGGCTTGAGCTATCTTCGCAGGTATCAACCAAAGAACCATATTTTTACGGAAAAGAAGATGCCGCCCACAGAATTGCTGTGTTAGATTTAGGTGTTAAGAAAAATATCCTTCGCAACTTCGACCACCGTGATGTCTACGCTAAAGTATTCCCGGCTAAAACCACTTTTGAAGAAATGGAAAAATGGGCTCCGGACGGATACTTCATTTCAAACGGCCCTGGCGATCCATCGGCTATGCCCTACGCGATAGAAACTGTTAAAAAAGTTTTAGAAGCTGACAAGCCTTTATTCGGAATTTGCCTTGGACACCAATTGCTAGCGCAGGCTAATGGCATCCGTACCATGAAAATGTTTAATGGACACCGTGGTTTAAACCACCCTGTTAAAAACATTATTTTAGACCATTGCGAAGTAACTTCTCAAAATCATGGCTTCGGTGTAGTTCCTGATGACGTTAAAAATTCTGATAAAGTTGAGATAACCCATGTCAACCTGAACGACAATTCAATTGAAGGAATTCGCATTAAAGGCAAAAAAGCATTCTCAGTGCAATATCACCCGGAATCATCTCCAGGCCCACATGATTCCCGCTATCTTTTCGATCAATTTGTTGATTCAATGATCAAAAATTAATTTTTCGATATAAAAACCCGTTTGTTATTGCAATACAAGCGGGTTTTTTATTGCAATAGCAAGAAAATTACAATAAAAGTTTTTCATACTGCTAAAAACAGTATTTTTGAAGCGCTCAAACCTTAGTGTTTGAATTACACTAACATGTAATAACAATAAGCAAAAGCAAACCTTACGGTAAACAATAAAAAAACAAAAAATGAGCTTGATTTTAGACGTACACGCCAGGCAAATACTTGATTCCCGTGGCAATCCTACTATTGAAGTAGATGTAATTACAGAAAACGGTGTTCTTGGTCGTGCTGCAGTACCATCTGGTGCTTCAACTGGTATACACGAGGCGGTAGAGCTTCGTGATAACGACAAAGCAACTTACTTAGGTAAAGGTGTTTTGAACGCTGTTAAAAATGTAAACGAAGTATTAGCTAAAGAGCTGAAAGGATTAGATGTATTTGAGCAAAATACAATTGATGCCATTATGCTTAAAGTTGATGGCACGGAAAATAAAGGAAAAATTGGCGCTAACGCTATCCTAGGAGTTTCTTTAGCAGTTGCTAAAGCTGCAGCTCAAGAAAGCCGTCAGCCATTATACCGTTACATTGGTGGTGTTAATGCAAACACTCTTCCAATCCCAATGATGAACATCGTTAATGGTGGTTCTCACTCTGATGCACCTATCGCATTTCAGGAATTCATGATTATGCCAGTAGGTGCTCCTTCTTTCTCTGAAGCTTTACGTTGGGGAACTGAAGTTTTCCATAACTTAAAGAAAATTTTACACGACAGAGGTTTATCAACAGCTGTAGGTGACGAAGGTGGTTTTGCTCCTACTTTCGAAGGTACTGAAGACGGTGTCGAAACTATCTTAAAAGCAATCGAGAAAGCTGGTTACAAACCAGGTGAAGATATCTACTTAGCATTTGACTGTGCTGCTTCTGAGTTCTACAAAGATGGCAAATACGATTACACTAAATTCGAAGGCGAAAAAGGTGCTATCCGTACAAGTGCAGAGCAAGCTGAATACCTTGCTCAATTAACTGAAAAATACCCTATCATTTCTATCGAAGATGGTATGGCAGAGGATGACTGGGAAGGTTGGAAATTATTAACTGACAGAATCGGTTCTAAAGTTCAGTTGGTAGGTGACGACTTATTCGTAACTAATGTTAAACGTTTACAACAGGGTATCGACAGCAACACTGGTAACTCTATCCTTGTAAAAGTTAACCAAATCGGTTCATTAACTGAAACTATCAACGCAGTATCATTAGCTCAAACTAATGGCTACACTTCAGTTATGTCTCACCGTTCTGGCGAAACTGAAGATGTTACTATCGCTGACTTAGCGGTTGCATTAAACTGTGGACAAATCAAAACAGGTTCTGCATCTCGTTCAGACAGGATCGCAAAATACAATCAGTTACTTCGTATCGAAGAAGAATTAGGAGCTAACGCTAAATTCATTGGCAAAAACTTCAAATTCTTAAAAAAATAATCTGAATAGCTTGCTATTAGTTCAAAAGCCCGCTTGTCGGGCTTTTTGTTGTTTATAACAAATGTTTTCACCCATAGGGCAAGGTTTAAATAGTATTTGCGTTAATGTCCAATAATATTTATCCTTAACTTTAACTATGCTCTTTCGCCTGATAATAATAACCTTCATTGCAATTTCAATCCTGAGTTCTTGCGCACCAAAAGTCACGCAAGCCGGCAAGGCCTCTTATTACGCTAAGAAATTCAATGGAAGAGCCACTGCCAGTGGAGAAAAATACCGAAGCTCACAAAAAACCGCCGCCCACAGAACACTTGCTTTCGGAACTAAAGTTAAAGTAACCAACCTAAGCAACGGCAAATCTGTAAAAGTAAGAATCAACGATCGCGGCCCTCATGTAGCCGGAAGAATAATTGATGTTTCTGGAAAAGCGGCTAAACAAATTGGCTTGATAAGCCAGGGCGTAGGAAATGTAAAAATTGAGTATAAGAAGAAGAAAAAGTAAGGATATTATGGCCGATATAACCGTTTTATCGAATGTATCGACCATTAACATCTTATTGATTCTGAATCTCTTTCATTTTATCATTGAACATATCCAGTGTCATTTTCATACTATCTTGTGCTGCTTTTAAATCAGGCACAAGCCTCATCACTGTATCAGGACTCATAACAACAAGTTTATTATCACCTTTATAAACCCACCATTCGAAACCCATCATTGGTGTTTTTTCTTCAGGCTGTCCAACTAACTCCGTCACCTTTGCAGCAGGCATGCCTACTTTAATTTCGCTAAACGGCTTTGATTTAGAACAAGAGAAAAGGAATAAAGATGCAGACAATGCAAGGGTTAATTTCCCAATACTTTTTTTCATGTGGCTCGGTTTAAAAATTAAAAAAATAATAAAGCGAAAATATCGATTAAACGGGTATTAGCAAACTTCTTAGACTATAAGATGAAGAAGCTCCCCAAATTGGTCCGAATTTTATCAAAAGTGAATAAGAGCCAACGTTGATAAGTTTCGGAAAATTCCAATTCGCAATCATCTAACATTTTTGTATCAGCTTTTTAACCAGCGCCTTACAGACTTTGTTCATAACTCTACTGTTGTTTAAAACTTCCTGATAACAGTGAAACACCAAACCTTATCTTTGTTCTATTAGTTCTTTTACATAAATCATCACCCATATTTGAGAGCTTGCTGCTTGTAAAAGATTTACAGCTCTGCACCTGCGTTAACTACCTGAACTAATGCAGATGAGGCTTTAAATTATTGATTTTTCGATCAACAGAGTAGGTATGCAACAGATAAAACCTGATGATTTTGTTAAAACTTTTCTGAATATAAGTTGGGGCGAAAGCTTGTAATTGAGGCAGTGTAATACTGTTATCATATTCTTGTCGGCAACCCGTTTTGATGAAGTATTATTACCACTTTAGCGCATTATGCAACAGGATGAATTACTATTAAGAGAAAACAAGGACCGATTTGTTATCCTCCCTATCAAATATCCCGCTATCTGGGAAATGTACAAAAAAAGTGAGGCCAGCTTTTGGACTGCAGAGGAAATAGACCTGTCGTCTGACATGAAAGACTGGAATGCATTAAATGATGGCGAGAAACATTTCATCTCTCATATTCTTGCATTTTTTGCTGCCAGTGATGGCATAGTTAATGAAAATCTGGCTGTCAATTTCATGAGTGAAGTTCAATTACCAGAGGCTCGTTGTTTTTACGGGTTCCAGATAATGATGGAAAACATCCACTCTGAAACGTATGCTTTACTAATTGATACTTATATTAAAGATCCAGCTGAGAAAGACCGTTTGTTCCACGCTATAGATACTGTTCCATGCGTTAAAAAGAAAGCAGAGTGGGCACTTCGCTGGATAGAAAACGGAAGCTTTGCAGAAAGACTAGTTGCATTTGCAGCTGTTGAAGGCATTTTCTTTAGCGGTAGTTTCTGTTCTATTTTCTGGCTAAAAAAACGCGGATTAATGCCAGGTTTAACCTTCAGTAATGAGCTTATTTCTCGTGATGAAGGCATGCACTGCGAGTTTGCCTGCTTGCTTTACAGCATGTTAAGTAATAAACTTCCTCAAGAACAGGTACATCAAATCATTAAAGATGCGGTTGAGATCGAAAAAGAGTTCATTACCGATGCTCTTCCGGTAGCTTTAATTGGTATGAACGCCAAATTGATGAGCCAGTATATCGAGTTCGTTGCCGATCGCTGGTTAGCCGAGCTGGGCTATGATAAAGTTTATAATGCCTCAAATCCGTTCGATTTCATGGAAATGATTTCATTACAGGGAAAAACTAATTTCTTTGAAAAACGAGTAGGCGATTATCAGAAAAGCGGTGTTCTTTCTACAAAGGAAAACCAGGGCTTTTCACTGGATGAAGATTTTTAATCAAACCATAGCTTCTGCTATGCTCTTACATAAATAATATTTTAACACGGATACATATGTTTGTTGTAAAAAGAAACGGAAAAAGAGAACCTGTAAAATTCGACAAAATCACCGCACGTATCGAAAAGCTATGCTACGGTTTAAACCCTACGCTGGTTGATCCGATCGATGTAGCTAAGAAGGTGATTGAAGGTTTATACGATGGAGTTACTACCTCAGAATTGGATAGCCTTGCTGCTGAAACTGCAGCTTCTTTAACTACGAAGCACCCTGATTATGCTTTGTTAGCTTCACGTATTGCTGTTTCTAACCTACACAAAAACACTACAAAGTCTTTTTCTGAAACAATGAAAAAGCTTTATAATTATATAGATCCAAAAATCAACAAACCCGTTCCGCTTATTGCTGATGATATTTGGGAGGTAATTGAAGAACATGCTTCAGTTTTAGATAGTACTATTATTTATGACCGTGATTTTGGGTTCGATTATTTCGGGTTCAAAACTCTTGAAAAGTCGTATTTATTAAAAGTTGACGGTAAAATTGTAGAACGCCCTCAGCATTTGTTTATGCGTGTGGCTGTAGGCATTCACAAAGGTGATATCGACAGCGTTATTAAAACGTACAATTTAATGAGTGAGCGCTGGTTTACTCATGCTACTCCTACCCTATTTAACGCTGGTACTCCAAAGCCGCAAATGTCTTCTTGCTTCCTGTTGACTATGCAGGATGATAGCATTGATGGCATCTATGATACATTAAAGCAAACAGCTAAGATCTCTCAAAGTGCTGGCGGTATTGGCTTAAGCATCCATAACGTTCGTGCTACAGGTTCTTATATCAGTGGAACCAATGGTACAAGTAACGGTATCATTCCAATGTTACGTGTATTTAATGACACAGCACGTTACGTTGACCAAGGAGGAGGTAAACGTAAAGGAGCATTCGCAGTTTATTTAGAGCCTTGGCATGCTGATGTTTTCGATTTCTTAGATTTACGTAAGAACCACGGTAAAGAAGAATTACGTGCCCGCGATTTATTCTACGCGCTTTGGGTATGCGATTTATTTATGAAACGTGTAGAAGCTAATGAGGATTGGAGTTTATTCTGTCCGCATGAAGCACCAGGCTTACATGAGTGTTTCGGTGAAGAGTTTGAGAAATTATACACTCAATACGAAAAAGAAGGCAGAGCTCGTAAAACAGTAAAAGCTCAGGAATTATGGTTTGCTATTCTTGACTCTCAGGTTGAAACCGGAACTCCTTACTTATTATATAAAGATGCTGCTAACTCTAAATCTAACCAGCAAAATTTAGGAACTATTAAGAGTTCTAACCTTTGTACAGAGATTATTGAGTATACTGCAGCAGACGAAGTTGCGGTTTGTAACCTGGCATCTTTAGCTTTACCTCGTTACATTATCAACGGAGTATTTGACCATGAGAAACTATACGAAGTAACTTATCAGGCAACTTTAAACCTTAACAGAATTATTGACCACAACTATTACCCTGTAGATGAGGCTCGTAATTCAAACCTTCGCCACCGTCCAATTGGCTTAGGTGTTCAAGGGTTAGCTGATACATTCATCCAATTACGCCTTCCATTTGAAAGCGAAGCAGCTAAACGATTGAACAAAGAGATCTTCGAAACGATCTACTTTGCAGCAATGACAGCTTCTAAAGATCTTGCCATTCAGGAAGGCCCTTACGAAACGTTTAAAGGTTCGCCTCTTTCAAAAGGACAATTCCAATTTGATTTATGGGGGGTTAAACCGGAAAGCGGCCGTTGGGATTGGGAAAACCTTCGTTTAGATGTAATGAATCATGGTGTACGTAACTCATTGTTAGTTGCTCCAATGCCAACTGCTTCAACATCTCAGATTTTAGGTAACAACGAGTGTTTTGAGCCATATACTTCTAACATTTACACCCGTCGTGTATTGAGCGGAGAGTTTATCATTGTCAACAAATACCTTCTTCATGATTTAGTGGAGCTTGGTTTATGGAACAATGACATGAAGAATAAAATCATAACAGCGAACGGTTCTATTCAAGATATTGCTGAAATTCCTGCGGATATTAAAGAACTATATAAAACAGTTTGGGAAATCAAGATGCGTACTATTATTGATATGGCTGCCGATCGTGGCGCTTATATCTGCCAGTCGCAATCTCTTAACCTGTTTGTAAGTTCGCCAAATGCAGCTAAACTTACTTCAATGCACTTCTACGCATGGAAAAAAGGATTAAAAACAGGTATGTATTACTTACGTACTCAGGCAGCATCACAAGCAGTTAAGTTTACAGTGGAAAACCAGGGCGGTAAAAACATGGATCCGGTAATCCCTGAAAACGTTCAGCAAGTAGCCGACGAAATTCCTGACGGGCCAGTTTGCTCAATGGAAGAAGGCTGCGTGACCTGCTCGGCGTAATTGAAGTCGGAAAGTCGGAGATGTTCGAAAGTGGGATGCTTAGACGGATGTCGGAAGCTGATAAATAAATAATAATTAGAAAGTCTGAGGTATGCGAAAACGCATTCTTCAGACTTTTCTGCTTCTATTTGAGTATCAGACGTCTGACTTGAAACTTTCATCAGCCTTCAAACCTCAGACATCATACCTCAGACTTCAGACTCAAATCTCGAACCTCAGACCTCAACCCCAAATATGACCAAACACGAAATAATTCCCTGCGAACGCTGTGGCAACAGGATTGAATGCAAGGCAAACTCTTATACCAAATGTCAATGTAGCAATGTACACTTAAACATTAACGAGATTCAGTATGTTAGTGAAATTTATGAAGGCTGCCTTTGTGCTAATTGTCTTACGGAAATGCAGCTGGAATATCAGGAACAAATTAAAACCGGTGAAATATGAATATAGAAGAACGGAAAGCCCTATCGGAAACAAGGATCTTTAAACCGGTTTTTGCCTCGGATAGCAATCATTACAATACCCTTCACGGGGGCGTTGCCATGCGCATGATGGATGATGCCGCATTCATTGCAGCAACACGTTTTACCCGCTTGCCAGTAGTCACAGTATCTTCCGACCTCATCAACTTTAATAAACCCATCCCGGCAGGCACCATTGTAGAGATTGTAGCCAGGGTTAAAGAATTAGGCCGCACCAGCATTAAAATTAATGTAGAGATCTATGTTGAGCATATGTACGACGAGCACCGTGAACTTGCAATTCAGGGAACTTTAACATTTGTTGCTTTGGATGTTGATAAAAAGCCCATTTCTATTCTTGAGCATCTAAAAACCCTCGGCGTAGAGCTCTAGAGATTATATCAACTGTCTTAATACTCATAATCCACATCTCAATTTCTACTTTCTTTAAAAAAAAGTAACTTCACGCCCACAATAAAAAGAAAATGAAATTACTTGAAGGAAAAACCGCTTTGGTTACCGGAGCGTCCAAAGGCATAGGCCGTAAAATAGCTGAAAAATTTGCGGAACACGGTGCTAATGTGGCTTTTACATATTTATCATCTATTGAAAAAGGGCAGGCTTTAGAGCAGGAACTCCAAACTGCCGGCACTAAGGTAAAAGGTTATCGCTCTGATGCTTCAAAATTTGATCAGGCAGATAAATTAATTACAGACATAGTTGCTGATTTCGGGACTATCGACATCGTTGTGAATAACGCTGGTATTACCAAGGATGGCTTACTTTTAAGAATGACAGAGCAGCAGTGGGATGAAGTTCTGGAGGTTAATCTGAAATCAATCTTCAACGTTACTAAAGCTGCCTCAAAAATTATGATGAAAAACCGTAAAGGCGTTTTCATTAACATGAGTTCGGTTGTTGGAGTTCAAGGCAATGCTGGCCAGGGTAACTATGCTGCTTCTAAAGCTGGAATCGTTGGTTTCTCAAAATCAATGGCTAAAGAGTTGGGCTCAAGAAATATCCGTACAAATGTAATCGCCCCTGGCTTTATCAAAACTGAAATGACTGAGGTTTTAGATCCTAAAGTTGTGGAAGGATGGGAAGCAAACATTCCATTAAAACGTGCCGGCGCAACTGAAGACGTAGCTAATGGTTGCGTATTTTTAGCGTCTGACTTAAGTGATTATATTACCGGGCAAGTTATTGCTGTTGATGGCGGTATGTTATAATTTAATCTTGCGACAAGAATTTAACTTTTTTAAATAAAAAAACGGCATATTTACGTTCAGTACTTATGCCGTTTTTGTTTCAATTACAGTTTACCGCATTTTCAGCTTTTTGGATATTCGTTAGCCTTTTTACAGGGCTCTTTTACGCATTTCTTCTATATAAAAAAAACAAGGCACTTTCAGTATCATCAACCAGGCTTCTTTTTACCCTTAGAGCCCTAACTGTTGCATCTATAACTTTTTTAATCTTTGCCCCTTTTACAAAGTTTAGCACTAAAAGGATTGAAAAGCCATTAATCTTCTTCATACAAGACAATTCGGCATCAATCGCTATATCTCAACCATCAGGCTTTAATCTGAAAGGATACAATCAGGAGGTTCAACGTTTGGCAAAATCTTTTTCTGATGATTTTGAATTTAAAACGATAAGGTTTGGACAAACGATAAGCGATACGCTTAATAACCGCTACAATGAAAAACTAAGTGATATTTCCTCCGCCTTTAAATACATCAACGAAAGATTCAGCAACCGTAACATAGGCAGTGTAATACTCGCATCAGATGGCATTTACAATCGCGGGGGTACGCCTCTTTATGAGGCTTTAAATATTAAGGCTCCTATTTATACCATTGCTTTAGGCGACACAATACCCAAGAAAGACTTGCTGATAAGCAATGTAAACTACAACAACATTGTTTATCAGGGAAATGATTTTCAAATAGAAATAAATGTTGAAGCCTATCAGAGCAAAGGAGGGATCAGCAAATTAACAGTATCTGATAAATCCGGTGTACTTGCCAGCCGGCCAATAAATATAGCCACCAATGAATACCGGTTGACTGTACCGATTACATTGCCCGCAAAACAAAAAGGAGTACAGCGATATACGGTATCTCTATCCCCCCTGGATGAGGAACTATCTAGAGAGAATAACTTCCAAACCTTTTTTGTTGAAGTTGTGGATGGGAAACAAAAGGTTTTTATTTTGGCTAATGCGCCTCATCCCGACATAGCTGCGATAAAACAAAGCATAGAAAGCAATAAAAATTATGAAATAAAAACGGATTTCATTGGAACCTATAACTCCGCAGATCTTGCAAACGCCGATCTGATCATTTTACATCAACTTCCATCTATTAGCAATTCAAATACCGACCTAAACAAACTTATTGCGGGAAAGAACACCTGGTACATTCTTGGTAGCCAAAGCAACACTTCTCTATTTTCCTCGATGCAGAATGCACTTAGCATTACTTCCGCCGGTATAAGCCAGGAAGCAACTGCATTTGTGAATCCCGAGTTTTATGATTTTACTTTGAGTGAACCTTCACGGATCAAAATTCAGAACTTTGCACCGTTAAACACGCCGTTTGGCAACTATGGGAATAAGGGCCAAATTTCGGTTTTGTTAACACAGCAAATTGGCAAAGTAGGCACCAACAAGCCCCTGCTTGCCTTTTCGAAAGAAGGCAGCAATCGCTCCGCTGTACTAGCCGGCGAAGGCATTTGGCGCTGGCGCCTGGAAGACTTTAAAGAAAACAGCAACCACCAGGCTGTAGATGAACTTATTAGCAAAGTAGTTCAATATCTATCGAGCAAAGAAGATAAGCGTAAATTCAGGGTGTATCCAGCCAGAAACACTTTTGATGAAAGCGAGCATATTATTCTTAACGGAGAGCTGTATAACGATGCTTACGAACTTGTTAATACTCCAGATGCCTCAGTTACATTAAATAATAATAATAATAATAAGAGCTTTCCTTTTCTATTTTCCCGCACAGGAAACTCGTATTTACTTGATGCTGGGATATTGCCTCCTGGCGAATATAGTTTTATCGCTAAAACAAAGTTGGGCAACATTCAGCACCAGGCAAACGGACAATTTGTTATATCGCAACAACAAACAGAGTACAGACAAACTACAGCCAACCATCAGTTGCTTTATAATTTGGCGAAACAAAGCGGCGCCCAAATGAT
The DNA here is from genome assembly GCA_966211215.1 of uncultured Pedobacter sp. Classification (GTDB taxonomy): domain Bacteria; phylum Bacteroidota; class Bacteroidia; order Sphingobacteriales; family Sphingobacteriaceae; genus Desertivirga. The sequence goes on along the minus strand of CBIHNR010000022.1, from coordinate 17,068 downwards.
CTATCCTAGCCAAATTGGTAGCTTACCTAGTATCATTAAAGAGAATGAGCTTGTAAAAACCGTTTCCTATGAAGATAAACGTTACGAAGAACTTGTTAATCTTAAATGGCTGTTTGTGCTGATTGTGGCACTATTGTCAATAGAATGGTTTATTCGTAAACGTAATGGAGAGCTATAAGATTAGGCCGGGCGCAAATAAAATGCATGTACACTTTTTTTACTTTTCCAAACGCCATCAATAACGCCGTCGGCATTTTGTTTGCCCGAAAAAAGAAATACTGGCTGATTATTACTATTAAAACAACGGAATGTCCAGGTTCGCGATTCGGGTGAAAACTCAGCGGTTAAAACAAACTTCCGTCCACTTATAGATTCATAGTAGCTGCCCTTATATTTTAATGCTGAAGTGTTTTCTATATCAAAAACAGATAGAACCTCCACTGGAAAAAGGACGATTTTTATATATGATTTGCCTTTAACTTCTCCAATAAATGAAAGCTTTTCTTGTACACTGTCGGTCATATGTTCGCGATATACAACCGGCTCCTCCACATAATTTAGTCCATTCTCAGTTGCATATAAGGATACAGCAGCTATTAAAACAATGGCGCTAAATATTTTAAGAGTGAGGTTCACAGGGAGAATTCAATATAAACAACTTTAAAACAAAGACTTATCTTCTTGTACTTTCTCTTTAACGATAACATACACATCTTCATTGTCTTTCTTCATCAGATATTTTTCCCTTGCAAACTTCTCCAGCATCTCCTGATCAGATGTTAGTTCCTCTAAATCCTTTTTTACCCTTTCAGATTCTTTAGTATAGAACTCCTTTTCCTCCTCAAGTTTATGTAACTGTTTTCGGTATTCGTATTGAGACAAAAGGTCATTTCGGTCAAAAAATAACATCCACACTATAAAAAATGCTGTAACCAAGAAATATTTATTGCTTATTATCCCTACTGTCCTTTTCATTTATACAAAGATAAAAACAGTACTAAGCTTTCAAAATAATATGAAAATGCCTAGCACTATTTTTGAACTTGTCAACAATTCCTTTAGGTGAGCCTATTTTTTATCGTCTGGTACAAAGCTCATAGACACAGAGTTAACGCAATGCCGTGTGTTTTTGGAAGTAAAACCCTCACCCAGAAAGACATGTCCAAGGTGTCCTCCGCAATTGGCACATATAATTTCCGTACGCATTCCATCAGGATCTGCGATTCTTCTTACAGCACCTTTTATCTCGTCATCAAAACTTGGCCATCCACAATGCGAATCAAACTTATCCTCCGAACGGTACAAGGGAGCGTTGCAGCGCCTGCAAATGTACGTTCCGTTTTGCTTGTTATTAAGTAGCTTTCCGGTTCCGGGATATTCTGTGCCTTTATGCACAATAACCCTTTCCTCTTCAGGAGTCAATTTATTGTATTCCATTTTTTTCTCAGATTTTATAGGAGCCTGTTTCATAGGCTTATCTTGCCCACAGGATGATAGTGCAATTAACAAAAGACAGCTGAATAAATAGAAGGTTTTCATACTAGTTTTATAATTTAACGTTTAATCCTTTAAGCTGATATATGTAACAAACCCCGAAGCGAATTTATTACATTGCAATTTTACAAGCTCGGCAAAAATCAAATATAGCCCTACATTTGTTTTCTAAACAAAGTATTCATAGATGAAAATAACCTTGCTGGTAATTGGCAAAACGGAAGATAAATACATAAAGGAGGGCATTGAAAAATATCTTAAACGTCTGAAGCATTATATTAAATTTGATCTGATTGAAATTCCAGAGCTGAAAAACACTAAAAGCCTCAGTGAAGCTCAGCAAAAATCTAAAGAAGCTGAACTTTTATCAAAACAGCTAAGCTCTACTGACCATATTGTTTTATTAGATGAGCGAGGTGAGGAATTTACATCAACGCAATTCTCTGGCTTTATCAGCAAGAAAATGTTAAACAGTGTGCAAAATTTAGTATTTATTGTGGGAGGGCCTTATGGATTCGATAATCATTTGTACTCTATAAGTAAGGACAAATTGTCCTTATCACGAATGACCTTTTCACACCAGATGGTACGTTTATTCTTTGTGGAACAACTTTACAGAGCTTTCACCATTTTAAAAGGCGAACCATATCACCACGAGTAATTTAACTTGTTGCTAACCTTATAAATGAATTTATGATTGAAGGATTTAAAACCCGGCATTACCGATATAAAGGGGCTAATCCCGGAAATGAAAAGAAGGTGTTTTGGATTGCAATTATTATTGCAGCCCTGATAATTGCAGCTATTTCCTATTTATTCTGATAGCTGCAATAAAACCAGGTTTTTTTGGGGCTTAAAAGAAACAAGTCTATTTCTGCAAAAAAGGCTGATTACTCAGCCTTTTTAGATTTTTTTGCACGTTTAGCTTCTGCTTCTGCAGGCACAGACTCTGCTACTGCTTCTGCTTCCTCAACAACATCGGCATTTTCAGCAGCCGACTCATTAAACAAAGGCAACTCCTTTATGATATTGAACCAGGTGATGATCTTTTTCATATCAGAAGCGTATACCTTTTCCTCATCATGGCCAGGTGCCACTTCATTGAAAAAGCTGCGTAAAGCTTTGCCATCCGCTTTTGGATCTGGTACAGACGCACTTTCTTTCATCTTTGTAAAGATGTCTACAAGCTTCAGATCATCGTCTTCTCCAAAAACGGTGATATCTTCAAGCGAAGCTAATTTAGCCGTAGACAAATTAACTACAAGCTTTATTTTTTGAGCATCCAAGCTTTCTAAAACGAAGCCTGACTTATTTTGCCCAATAATTTTGTACAATCCGGGTTTACCCGAAACTGATACTAATCCTCTTAAATTCATTCTTTCTTAGATTTAAGGTAAAGGTGAATAGCGCAACTAGTGCCCTGATAACACTTCTATCCTTCTTCGATAACGTCTATTCCTAAAATTTTATCGCCCTGGCGAATAGCATCAACCACATCAACATTTTCAACCACTTTACCAAAGCAAGTGTGGTGGCGGTCTAAGTGCGCTGTGTTTTTGCGGCTATGGCAAATGAAAAACTGGGAGCTTCCTGTATCGCGGCCTGCATGAGCCATTGATAATACCCCTCTGTCGTGATATTGATTATCACCGGTTAACTCACATTTAATACGAACGCCAGAACCTCCAGCTCCAGTACCGGTTGGGTCGCCTCCCTGAATTACGAAATCAGGAATCACACGATGAAAAGTTACACCATCATAAAATCCCTCTTTAGCCAGCTTTAAAAAGTTAGCTACTGTATTCGGCGCATCAGCATCGTAGAACTGTACGGTCATGTCGCCTTTTTCTGTTTTTATAATTGCTTTACTCATGTCCTTTCTGTTTAGAGGGTGCAAAGTTAATTATTTCAACTACAAAGCTTCTAACCATTTAAAAATGATTAGAGCGGGGAGATTCCTCTCTTAAGATCCATTATTCATATCTTATTTTTATAACTTAGGCTAGGTATTTGCGTTAATAAAACATGCTCAAACATTTTTTGATTTTCTTTCTGCTATTAAATTTCGGCGTTCTAAAGGCTGCCTCGATTATCATTCCCATGGACGAAAGCCAAAAGAACCATCTTAAAGCTTACGGAATTGCATTCTGGACATTAAAAAACGGCATGGAGGCAGACTGGCTGCTAAATTATCGGGGCGGCAGTTTTATGATGAAATACGTTCAGGAACTGGAAAAAGAATGTAAAATTAGGGGTGTTTCTTATGAAGTTATTACTGACTCAAAAGTAACTTCGATACTCACCGAAATATCAGATCCTTCTGTAAATATGGACCTTGTAAAGTTGGAGAAAGCCCCCAAAATAGCCGTCTATTCTCCTAAAAATAAACTCCCCTGGGATGATGCTGTAACTCTGGTATTAACTTATGCAGAAATTCCTTACGAGGTAGTGTATGACGAAGAGGTACTAAAAGGGGAGTTGCCAAAGTATGACTGGCTTCACCTGCACCACGAAGATTTTACCGGACAATATGGTAGATTTTGGTCTGTTTATCGCAGTGCCAGCTGGTACATTGATGATGTTAAGTTGCAGGAAGCCACAGCCAGGAAACTCGGATATAAAAAAGTATCGCAAATGAAACTGGATGTAGCTAAGGGAATTGCAGCCTTTTGCTCTGGCGGCGGATTTTTATTTGCTATGTGTTCGGGAACTGACAGCTTTGACATTGCACTAGCTGCTGAAGGAGTTGATATTTGTGAAAGTATGTTCGACGGCGACGGAGCGGATGTTCAGGCCCAATCGAAACTCGACTTTGGAAAAACCTTTGCCTTCCAGAATTTTAGGCTGGATATGAACCCTTCTAATTATGAATTTTCGAATATAGATGCTACTCCTACCAGAATGTTAAACCAAGCGAATGATTTCTTCACCTTGTTTGATTTTTCGGCTAAATGGGATATTGTGCCTACCATGCTAACCCAAAATCATGACAAGGTGGTAAAGGGCTTTATGGGACAAACCACTGCCTTTAGAAAGGATGTAATTAAACCCGACGTTTTGGTTATGGGTGAAACTAAAACTGCAAATGAGGCTCGATACATTCATGGTAATTTTGGAAAAGGGCAATGGACCTTTTACGGCGGGCACGACCCGGAAGATTACCAGCACGCCGTTGGTGATCCTCAAACAGATTTGAGCCTGCACCCAAACTCGCAGGGTTACCGCTTGATATTAAACAATGTGCTGTTTCCAGCTGCTAAAAAGAAAAAGCAAAAAACATAGTTATCACTTTGGTAATTAATGAGCCAAGATACTAGTCATAAAAATTCCAGATCACTCCGAACTTGAACAATGAGCCTGGCATAGGATAACGGCTTACAGTATAATATCCTTTAGAGAACAATCCTTTATTGGCATAATCATATCGCACAAAAAGATTCGCCCGGTTTAATGCGAACTTACCCCATACATCGATAATTGGATAAGAAGAATATTTTACCGGAAAACCGTTGTAAAACTGCCCCACGTTGATAGCATAGGACGGGGCTGCGAAAGAAGAATTCCATCTGCTGTCGAAACCTGCCTGTCCGGCAACTGCCTTTGAAATTCGCCTTGAATAATAGAAGCTGTTGTGGATATATAACTCGGGCGTACGAAGTGTGTTCTCAAAATCCGTTTTTTGAAACACTGCAAAGTTTTCAAATACAAACCTTTTGAAACGAAAGTCTTTCGCGACAGTAACCTTAACCATATTAATAACATCGTCTTCCTGAACCGGAGTAATCAACTTATTTCCGGCATCTCCGAAATACAAATAGTTATTAATCAAAAAGTACTCAGCTTTCGCCCTAAAAGAAAACTTCGGATTTAAATATGAAAAGGAAAGGTTGTTAATCTTTGTATTGTCGAAGCTATGATTCCATTTATGGTAAGTGTAGTTAACTTGTTCAAAGATGCGCTCCGGGGATTTATTTTGAATATAAGCACCCAGCACAATTCTTCCAGCCGAGCGCCCCAGCAATATCTGTGTTTGTGCATCATATAAGTAATCGCCAGCGTTAGTTCCTTGAGCTATTTGATTTAACTGTCCTGAAACAGAAACTTTATCGCTAAAGCGATAGCCAACATTTGCTTTAAATGTTGTGTTCTGAAATTTCGATTGCGGACCCAGTTGTTGATACCAATATAAATCATGTTGCAAGCCTACATCTAACTTAAGCTCATTTTTAATAAAGCTAACGGAGCGCCCTCTAAGGTAGAAGCTATACATAAATTCGTTCCTTAAGTTACGCACGTTGGTTGAGTCCTTTACAAAAACAGAGTCTGTGGGAATATTAGGAAATGCCCCGTTTATGTCGTCCTGATTTTTGTAGAATTTGTAGGAGTCTGTTGAATATGTTAAAGCATGAGAAAAGCGCTGTGTAGGCAAAATGCTAGAAGCAGCGGTTAGGTTCTTTACGGTGTCAATTCTTCCGATATAATAAAACTGTTTCAAATAGAAGGTTTTGTGCTTCCAGGTCTGCTTAACAGGGTCGCTACCACTAAGCCTTACATTTGGCGGAATATTATTATTGTAGTTGGCGTTAAAAATAGTATCGTTTAAGACTGAACCATTTTCGGCCGCTTTTAGAGTATTATAAATTACATTAGCGAGCAGATTATACCGTTTTTTAGGGCCTTCATACCATGTAAAAACTGCCCCGTTAAGATGGTTTGTTGTTTGATTGGTATAAAAACCTCTGGCATTAATCTTAAAATAATCGGCACCGATATTCCAATTTGGTTTTATATTCTGCGAATGCGTTACCTTAAAAACCTGCTCAGTCTCAGTGCCTGTTACATAATACATGGATGTAAAGGGAGTTCGTGCACGGTAATATTTTACGGAATCGGGTGTTAACTTATAAATATCCATCGAATGAAAGCCAGGGTCAAAGCCTATACTTTTGCGAGGATTGAACAGCATTTCGCGAGCCGCCAGCCCCATGTTGCCCAAATTTATTGTCGGGCGGTGCGGCTGATTTAAGGGATTATAGTTATGCAAATTGGTTAAAGCGGTATCCAAAGGAATAGTTTGAGTACTGTCCTTTAGCAAGCCTATTGTAGTGTATCTGATAAACTTGGCTGTAAAAATAACCGTATCACGGCCTTCTTCATCCAGTTTACGCAACGAATCGAGCTCCGCGTCTGCGTCCTGTCCAGTACGTACCTGAGCTTTCAGCGATGCTGAATGCCCTACAAGAAACACAATAAAAAGTAAATAGAAATATCTCATTATAAGGCGGAAAGCAGTTCTTTCAGAATCATTGTCATCTTTGGTTCTGCTTCTTCAGCTACTTTAATAATCTGTTCAACAGATACAGGTTCCAACACATCGTGATAACCTTCATCAGTAATTACCGAAATAGCAAACACCGGCAAGCCCATGTGTTTTGCTACAATTACTTCGGGAACCGTACTCATACCAACGGCATCGCCGCCAATTATCCTCAAATACCTATACTCTGCCCTGGTTTCGAGGTTTGGCCCAGCTACCGACACATAAACGCCCGTGTGGCAGGTAATGTTATGTTCTCTGGCTATTTCCATTCCCTTTGTAATTAATTCGCGGCTATAAGGCTGGCTCATATCTGGAAAGCGCGGCCCCAAATCGTCAAAATTACGGCCACGCAATGGGTTGTCATGCTGCAGGTTTATATGGTCTTCGATTATCATTAAATCGCCGGTTTTTATTTCAGGATTTAATGCCCCACTTGCGTTAGATACGAAAAGCTGCTTGATTCCAAGCATTTTCATTACCCTAACCGGGAATGTAATTTGCTTCATATCGTAACCTTCGTAATGATGAAGGCGCCCCTGCATTGCTATTATTTTCTTGCCTCTTAGCATGCCAAAGATCAAGCGCCCGGAATGGAATTCGAGAGTTGATATTGGGAAATTGGGAATATTAGAATACATCAGCTTATGCTGAATCTCGATTTCTTCTACAAGCCCACCTAAGCCGGTCCCTAAAATTATACCAACCTCCGGTTCAAATTCGCCTATCCGACGTTTAATATATTCAGTTGTGCTGTAAATGTCTTGTAGCATACTCTTCAATCAAGTTGTTAAACCTCGCCTCATCTGGCTGATGTATCTTTGCTGTAACTGGCAGGTAATAAACCGGCAGCCCCTTCAAAAGTTCTTTTACGCCAGCTGCCTGCAAGCGCTGGGCATCTTTCTCCGTGGTAATGATTACTTTTTTAGTTTCGGAGGCTGCGTTAAAATCACTTACAAGTTTAGTAATATTTTTTTTGCTGAAGGGATGATGGTCTGGATAATCATGGTGTTTAACCTTATTTGTGTTACTTTTTAACTTATCCACCAGCGGTTTTGGATTTGCAATGCCTGTTAAAAGAAACACCGAGTGTTCTTCGGTAATGCATTCGGGCGAACTAAGCAGCCCAGGGTACAATGGGCACAAAGTGCCGTAATCAAGATAGCTAAAAAAAATTTGCTGGTGGCCATAGGGCTTTATTCTTTCGGCTATAGCTATCTTTTCTGGTGCAGAAAGATTTTCAGGCGTTTTGCTTATAACGAGAATATCAGCTCGTTTTCTGCCAGAAAAAGGCTCTCTTAAATTTCCGGCAGGAAGCATTAATAATGGCTCATGCAACCGCGTAAAGTCAAATAAAAGAATGTTAAGGCCTGCCCTAACCGCCCTGTGTTGAAAAGCATCATCCAAGATAATTACATCATGCTTTGCCCTTAAAGCCTCTATGCCAATAACTCGTTTCTCTGAAACTGCTACCGTAATGTCTTTAAATTTTTGTCGGAATTGCAGAGGCTCATCACCAGCTTCAGCGGCAGTATCCTCGAAGCTTACCAATCTGAAACCTACGGTTTTACGGCCATATCCCCTGCTTAATACGGCCACTTTTTGCTTATCCTTTAATAGCCTGATTATATACTCGGCCATCGGGCTTTTGCCTGCACCTCCAACAGCCAGGTTTCCGATACAAATTACGGGGATATCAAATCTATGCGACCTAAATATCCTGGCGTCGTAGACCTTATTTCGTAACCAGACAATTAGTCCGTACAAAATAGAGAATGGAAGCAATAAGAGCCGCAAGTATTGCATAGCGGCAAAGATAGGATTTTAAGGAAATAGGCGGCTTAGCCGCCTTAAGACACTAAGAAAACTTTTTTTCAAGCTCGGGAGTGAGAACCTTTTCTGCCACCGACTTGCCGCTAACTAAAGCTGCTTCAACGGTTCCGCCATGTGGGCCATCATAAGTCGCTTCCCCAGAGAAAAACAAGGTATTTTCTACCGGATCGCCTAAGATATTATGTGCATTTGGTTGTGCGACCGTTGTATAGGCATATGCTCCCCGGGAAAACGGACTGCTCCCCCAATTTAAGGCATAGCCCTTAATTAAATCGGCAGTTACTTGTTTTAAATTTTTATTAAAAATATTGGCAACGGAAAGCAGTGCCATGTTTATAATTTGCTCATCTGATTTCTTTTTGTGCGTTTCAGCTTCGGGGCCCGCTAGCCAGCCGGTTAACACAGCAACTTTATCAGGTAACTGAGTCCACCAAATTGGAATAATTTCACGGGAAAAAATAAAACCTGCATCTAAGGACTCTTCTTCCCAAAATGCAGTCTTAAAATAAAGGGATACTTTAATAACCGAACCATATCCCATAGCCCTAACGGCACCCATTCTGATAGGCAACGGCGGCGTAAAATTTACAAAGCCGAGGCTACCATCTTTAATTTGTAAAACCCCTAAAGGCAGTGTTATGATCGCTTTACTAGCTGGAAACCTTTCGCCTGAGGAAGTTATAGCTTCTACAAAGCCTTCGCTCCAATTAAAATGTGACACAACTTTTTCAGTCAATATGGAGACACCCGCTTTCAGGCATTGCTGCACCAGATAGCTAATCAGCTTACCATACCCCCCCTCTATCCTATATTGTTGATTTTCATCCTGCTCCCATTCGCTTCTTAGAGAGTGGACGCTCACTTTATCGGGGTCGGCAGCGTCGTAGCCTTCAACAAAGGCATTAACCGATTCTCTCAGGCCTTCATATTTCTCGCCGGAAAAATGCTCAGCTAAAAAATCACTTAGGGATATATCTTCTTCTGCCAATTGAATTTTTGCCATGAAATCAGGCCAATAATTGCTGTATATATTATAAGGGACTAGTTTCCCATGTTGTATGTTGTAACTTTTACCAGCAATTGGATAATAAGCAATACCTGCTTCCTTAAGGAGAGAAGTAGTGAGTCCCAGGTTACCATGGATAAACTCCGCACCAAGCATTACAGGAATCGGAAAATCTTTATCATGGATATCAAGAATGCGTCCTCCTGTTTTTTCTCTTGCTTCCAGAATAGTTACTCGTTTTCCTGCTTTAGCAAGTTCGCGGGCAGCCATCAAACCTGATGCACCCGCCCCAATTACCAAAATATTTTCACCCGCCATTCAGAATAAACAACCCTGTACTCAAGTAGTTTGTAAAATATTCCTTAAAAAAAATAACTGCCAGGAACAAAAATATCGCATAATACAGGTAAGAATAGGCCTCCTAATAAATAAATTTGTTAAATGATTGCGAAAACTCCGAGCCCTCCCTATTATGCTGTGATTTTTACTTCAATAAGGACAGAGAACAATGAGGGATATGAAGGTATGGCAAGCGAAATGATCGAGCTTGCATCAAGGCAAGAAGGTTTTTTAGGTGTCGAATCAGCCCGAAATGAACTTGGAATAACCGTTTCCTACTGGGCGAGCCTTGAATCGATAAAAAAATGGAAAGCCAATAGCAGGCATCTGTTAGCTCAAAGCCTTGGACAGAGTCGCTGGTATCAAAACTACAAAACAAGAATTTGCCTGGTTGAACGCGATTATGAGCTCTAATTACTTAGGATAAGTTTTAAGAATTTTCAACAGAACGCCATTAGTCCAACCAAAACCATCCTGGGTTGGATATTCGCCACCGCCGGCAATTAGCGTGGTGTCCAATACGTTGTACTTTTCCATTAATTTTCCTGTTTTATGATATACCCTGATATTAAGCCGACTCCATCTATCAGCAATCTTTTTAGCCAGAATATCCTTTTTATAGTTGCGTAATCCGGCAATCGCTGTCCATTGTAATGGCGCCCAACCATTTGGCGAATCCCACTGCTGGCCAGTATTAACTAAAGATGTGGCCAGTCCGCCAGGCTTTAAAAAATTATTCTCTAAAATCGTAGCAACAGAGTCTGCCTGGCCATTGCTGGCTATTTTAAAATATAGGGGATACATTCCTGCAAGGGTAACATGTGGGGTTTGTTGCTGCAGTTTCCAGTTATAATCGCGGAAATAGCCGGTTTCTTTATTCCAAAAGAATCGGTTTATAGCCTTTTTCCTGGCTTCGGCCTGTTTAGAATAGTATTGGGACTTGTCTCTGTTGCCAGTTTTTTGGCATGCAAGCGCCAGCATATTTTCGAGGTGATAAATTAAACAGTTAAGGTCAACGGGCAATATATCTGTGGTTTCTATTTGCCCCAGCGACTTTCCGTCTTTAAACCATCTACTGCTAAAATCCCATCCAGATTCAGCGCCCGAACGCAGGTTCCTATAAATTAAATTTGGCTGATAAGCACTTTCCCTGGCGGTTCTAACATCTTCGCTATAAGCTTCTTCCCTGGGCCAATCGCCTTTATCATAGTATCGGTTTAATACCACACCGCCCGACAGGCGCACAACATGCCCCTCCTCACGCTCACTGTTATCCATCCAAAATTGATATTCCTTCTCAAGAGCATCGCGGTTTGCTTTTATTACTGAATCTGCTTTGCCATCCTTTTCTTCGGATAAAAGTTTCAGCATCAATGAGAAATATGGAGGTTGGGACCGGGTGAGGTAGTATGTACGATTCCCGTTGGGAATAAAACCATAGGTACGAATCAGCCATGCAAAATTATTTACCATGTTTTCTATCATATCAACTTTTCCGCTTTCTGCCAGGCCTAACATTGTAAAATATGAATCCCAGTAATAGATTTCGCGAAAACGGCCGCCTGGCACCACATAGGGAAAGGGAAGATTTATTAGCGAGCTATATGGATTATTTTTTGCAGGCTCCCTTTTTAGAACTTCCCACAATTCTTCTATATGCTTTTCAATATCCCCAATGTTGCGTTGGTAATTTGTTTCAGGCTGAACTGGCTTATAGAAATTTTCCTGAACAAATTTTTTGAGGTTGAAATTCTGATCGTTTTTTTTCTGATTGTAGTCCCTTAGTATGATGGCGGGTGATTTCTTGGGAATGCAATCTGTGAACGTTTTGCTATCAGCATAAACATTACCGCTCTGAACCGCTTCAAACAGTCCGACAAATTGAATTCTCGGAGATTTTTCCTTAACAACTAAAGCCTGTTGCTTACAGGCTAACATCAATAAGTTGGCAGCTACAAAAGCTATAATAAATTTCCCCATTAATTTATTACAGATTAATCCTTTTAAGGTTTATCTGCTCTAAGCCAGAATGACGAGAAATAAACAGCAGCTTTTTCAAGTCCATCACTATCAAAAAACTAATTTTACCCTGTTAATAATGAATATGAAATCAACAGTTTTTTTAACAGTAATTACCACCCTTCTATTTGCGTTTAAGCCGGCACGAAGAGAAGATGTTTTGAAAGTGGATACAAACAAATCGTCTATTGAATGGATTGCCGGGAAAATTGGCGGCGAACATAGCGGTATTGTCAAGCTTTCATCGGGCTCGCTGGCTTTTGATGGAGACGTATTAAAAACTGGCTCATTCGTAATTAATATGAAGAGTTTGGCAGTAACCGACATCAAAGGCAACTCTGCCCAAAGTTTATTAAATCATTTGCGAGGCGAGGATTTCTTTTCGGTAGAGAAATATCCTACATCTACCTTCACCGTTACCAAGATAGCTCCTGCAAGTAACAACAAGCTAAATATTACTGGTACACTCACAATAAAAGGGGTAAGCAATTCTATCAGTTTCCCGGCCGAGCTGAAAAAACAAAAAAATATGGTTGTTGCTACCGCGAAAGACGTTAAAGTTGACCGTACAAAATATGATATTAAATACCGCTCAAGAAGCTTTTTTGGCGATATTGGCGACAAAGCTATTGATGACGAATTCAGGCTGAATATCAACCTGATAGCGAGAAAGTGATAGGACAAGAATAAGATGTCAGGTATGAGGTTTGAGGTATCAGGACTGATTGCATAGTCGTACCTGACACCTCAAACCTGATAGCCCCTAAACTATCTTAAAGGCATCTCCGTTCATTTGAACCCGGCCCATTGCGAGGCTTTTAGCATGATAGAACAAGCATAGCCAGTTTTGTTCGGCAGCTAACTTTCCAAATACCTCACGAAGTTCCATAGCTTTTGCCCCATCAAAATCGTACTTAGCTTTAAACTTACGCAACAGCTGTTCGGGCTCTGGCAAAATATCTCCTCCAAAAAACACTTTCTCTCCTTCATCTTCAATTAAAAAGACCTGATGAAACTCACAATGCCCGCCAGTTAACTCGTAAGATATGCTTCCATTTAAGCGGCCATTCCCTTCAATAAAATTAATGCTTCCGCTGCGTTGCACTACATCAAAAATTTCTGTACGATAAGATTTAGAATGACTACTGTAAGCGCTTTCCCACTCGCCTCGGTTAATTACATATTCTGCATTGGGGAAAGTTAGTTCGAGCTTTCCATCATTGTCGTAAACCATTCCGGCAGAATGGTCGTAATGCAGGTGCGACATCAGTACCATATCCACATCTTCCGGCGAGTAGCCTGCCTTCCGTATATTTTCATGAATAACCATTTCGCCTTTGTCATTCTTTTTTCCAAGCCCGGTATCAATTACAATTAAGCTATCTGATGTTTCGACCAAAAATGGCTGTACATAAATAAACAGAGAAGCAGGGCGGTCTTTGGGGTTATGGATAGCAGGGTCAAAAGGGATAAACTTTTTAGAGCTGTCTACAGAAAAAGAACCTTCAAGTAACGGAAAAACTTTCATTTATAAAGAGATAGGGCAGGGAGCTTTCAAGAGGCAGGAAAGAAGGGTATGCATGAACTCAGAGCCGTCCGGGGCCAAGTCCTGATTCAACAATCCTGATGCTAGAAAACCACCTTAACAAAATGTATTATTTGATAATGAATTGCTTACAAAACAGCGTTGGGGCAAATACTATATTTAGTGCTATATTTACCCCTTAAACCCGCATGAACAAATGTTCGGAACGGGCATACAAGTATTTAGCGGGTTCTTAGTGGCCTCTAAAAAACAACTAGACTTTCACTAAAAACCTAACAAATATATGCAAAAAAGGTGGGCAGAGCAGGATGTTACTAATTTAAGGGCTGTAGAGGACTTAAAACACCAGCTTAATATTGATGAGGTTTTAGCCACACTACTTGTTAACAGGGGCATCAATACATTTGATGAAGCCCGCGACTTTTTCAGGCCTAGTTTAAACCACCTGCACGACCCTTTTTTAATGAGGGACATGGAAATAGCTATTGCCCGCATTGAGCAGGCTATTGATAGCAAGGAAAGAATTTTGATTTACGGCGATTATGATGTAGACGGAACCACTTCTGTTTCGCTTGTATATAGCTTTTTTAAAAAATTCCATAAAGAGATCGATTATTATATCCCCGACAGGTATAAAGAGGGTTATGGCATTTCTACTCAAGGCATTGACTATGCTTTTAAAAATAACTTCGGACTTATTATCGCTTTGGATTGTGGTATAAAGTCTGTTGATAAAATTGAGTATGCCAACACACTTGGAGTAGATTTTATTATTTGTGACCACCACTTACCAGGAGCTTCCCTGCCCGCCGCTGTCGCTGTTTTAGACCCTAAAAGAACAGATTGCACTTATCCGTATAAAGAACTTTCAGGATGCGGCATCGGGTTTAAGCTGGTTCAGGCTTATGCGCAAAAACATAATATTGCGTTTGAAGACATTTGCTGCTACCTGGACCTGGTAGCCGTAAGTATAGCGTCTGATATTGTTCCTATAACAGGAGAAAACCGTGTTTTAGCCTGGTATGGACTTAAACGATTAAATGAAGCGCCTTGTAACGGGCTGGCTGCCTTAATTGAACTTTCAGGCAGAAAGCAGTATACAATCTCGGATGTTGTATTTATGATTGGCCCCCGCATTAATGCTGCTGGCCGTATCGATGATGCAAAACATGCTGTTAGCCTCCTTATTGCCGATGATATTGAGGTAGCTAAAAGCCAAAGCCTGCTTATTAATTTAAAAAATACCGAACGCAAGGAGCACGACTTATCAATTACAGAACAGGCTCTTGCAATGATTGATGCCGACCCTGTTTTACAAAGCCGAAAAACAACGGTTGTATACAACGAAGGCTGGCATAAAGGCGTTATTGGTATAGTAGCTTCAAGATTAACAGAAAAATATTACAGGCCTACTATTGTGTTAACCCATTCTAACGGGCATGTTGCAGGTTCTGCCCGCTCGGTTTTAGGGTTCGATTTATATGAAGCCTTAAGTTCCTGCAGTGACCTTCTGGAGCAGTTCGGAGGACATAAATATGCAGCCGGCTTAACGCTAAAGCCAGAAAATATTCCAGCACTTCAGCAGCGTTTTGAGGATGTTGTTTCACAAACTATTCCGGAAGAACTTTTAATTCAGGAAATTTGCATTGACGCAGCCATAAACCTCGAGTGTATTGACGGCAAGTTTTTCAGGATACTAAGCCAATTTGGTCCGTTTGGGCCTCAAAATATGGCACCAGTATTTATTAGTAAACGGGTGGAGCCTGTTGGTAAAGCCAGCATAGTTGGAAATAACCATTTAAAAATGAATGTACGCCAGGGAAGTTCTGCAGCATTTGATTGTATTGGGTTTAATCTAGGCGACTATGCGCCGCTAATTAATCATGGCATACCATTCGATATCTGTTATACAATAGAAGAAAACATTTGGAAGGATAAACGCTCAATTCAATTGTGCGTTAAAGGAATTAGAAGCGTTCTGTAACAGCAACATAATGATACTTAAAGCAGAAAATCTTATAAAGAAATATAAGCAGCGCACCGTTGTTAACAATGTTTCGTTTCACGTTGAGCAGGGTGAAATTGTTGGATTACTTGGGCCAAATGGCGCTGGCAAAACAACATCATTTTACATGATTGTTGGGTTAATCAAACCCACCGAAGGGCATGTTTTTTTAGAAAATGAAGATATTACCGAAGCCCCAATGTATAAACGGGCTCAAAAAGGAATAGGCTATCTGGCACAAGAAGCCTCCGTTTTCAGAAAATTATCTGTGGAAGACAACATACTTTCCGTTCTCGAAATGAGGGGTAATCTCAGTAAAGCAGAACAGAAGGAAAAACTTGAAGAACTATTAACTGAATTCAGCCTTCACCGTGTGCGTAAAAACCGTGGCGATTTATTATCCGGAGGCGAACGCCGCCGTACGGAGATTGCACGTGCCTTGGCAGCTAACCCAAGCTTTATTTTGCTCGATGAACCTTTTGCAGGAGTCGACCCAATTGCAGTTGAAGAAATTCAAACCATTGTTGCTAAATTAAAGCACCGCAACATTGGTATTTTAATTACAGACCACAACGTACAGGAAACGCTAACCATTACCGACAGGGCATATTTGCTAACTGAGGGTAAAATAATGCTAACCGGAACTCCAACTGAGATTGCTAATAATGAAATGGCCCGAAAATTTTATCTTGGGCAGAATTTCGAATTACGGAAAAAGAAAACAGCTGATTCTAATCCTATATGACTATTGTAAACTCCATATTCACCTGGTTCATGAAGAAGCGAATGCATCAGATTGAACTTTTCATCAAGTACCCGCATGATGTTCAGGATGAAGTTTTCAGAAATTTGTTATCCGGGGCCAGAAATAGTGAGTGGGGAAAATTATACGATTACAACTCAATACACAATCAGGAGCAGTTTAAACAACGTGTTCCTATCCAAACTTACGAAAGTTTAAAGCCATACATAGAACGGATGCTTAACGGAGAGCAAAACATTTTATGGGGCACAGAAATACAATGGTTCGCTAAATCTTCCGGAACAACCAACGACCGTAGTAAATTTATTCCGGTTAGTCGCGAGTCTTTAGAAGAATGCCATTATAAAGGCGGCAAAGATTTGCTTTCCATCTATTGCAACAATCGCCCAAATGCCCAAATCTTTACCGGAAAATCTTTAGCCTTAGGTGGAAGCCACCAGGTAAATCAGGCAAGCGGAGATATTTATTATGGTGATCTTTCGGCTGTTCTAATCAAGAATCTTCCTATCTGGGCCGAATTTTATCGTACGCCTGATATGTCTATCACTTTAATGGACAATTATGAAGAAAAGATTGAGAAGATGGCTCGTGCAACAATGGATGTTAACGTTACCAGCATTTCAGGGGTTCCAACCTGGACTGTGGTTCTTGCCAAACACATTTTAGAACTTAAAGGAAAAAACAATTTACTTGAGGTTTGGCCAAATCTTGAGTTATACATTCATGGAGCAGTTAAATTTACTCCC
>CBIHNR010000021.1:0-44394 GCA_966211215.1 uncultured Pedobacter sp. | reverse complement strand
AGGTGATTACAGAATACTTAACAGGAAATGTCTACGACCATTGTAACTTTAATCAGAAAACCTTTATTCCCGATGTCAACCCATACTTACAAGGATACCTCGGTTCCTGGAGGCCTTATCAATCCAAAGTTTATTTAGATGGCAGATACTCACCAGCTTTTGTAAAGCCTAATAAAAGAGGGGCTGGGGTAAAAGATGCCGGTTATTTTGATAGTTTTTATTCCTATTTCTATAAAAAAGCAGGTAAGGTATGGGATGAAAACACAAGTGCAACTAAATGGAAAACCACCAATACAGTTACGCTTTATGATAAAAGAGGCCAGGAGCTGGAAAATAAAGATGCATTAGGAAGATACAGCTCAGCCAAATTTGATTTCGACAGTAAATTGCCGGGCGCTGTAGCATCCAATGCGATGAACCGTGAAATTTATGCAAACAGTTTTGAAGATCATAAATTCAGAAGGACAAATCTAAAAGATGAGAGTGCTGAATTTTTCAACCCCGGAACTAACGCTAAAATATTTGATAATAGTAATGTAACATCTGATTATGCCCATTCGGGTAATTACAGTGTTAAGGTACCAGTAAATGGATTTAAGCTAAGTAGTTCAATTCATAATAAAGAGCAAAAAAGCAGAGCTTATTTCAATTTTATTCCGGCAAAAAATGAATTCAATCTGATCAATGAGACCGGAATTTATCCGGCTGGTTTTGAGCCTTATGTAAACAAGAAATATATTTTTAGCGCCTGGATAAAAGATACTCATCCTGAAAGCAAAGCATTACCTATCCAATACTCTACCAATGGGGTAAGCTATTCTAATTTTACTTGTAAAGCAGTTGTAGATGGCTGGAAGCTGATAGAATGTGTGTTCCAATCAGCGGGGGATAATTCGGATTTTATTTTTCAGTTAGGACTCAACAATACCAAGGATATTGTCTATATGGATGACATCCGTATTCATCCCTATAATGCACATTTAAAATCCTACGCTTACGATGAAAAAACATTTAAGCTGATGGCCGAGCTGGATGAAAATGCCTTCGCCACTTTTTACGAGTATGATGACGAAGGTTCTTTAGTTCGTGTGAAAAAGGAAACTGAACGGGGAATAATGACCATTAAAGAAAGCCGCTCTTCTTATAAGAAAAGAGCACAATAATAACAGTTTATAGTATTAGGAGAATGGCAAAAAAATATATAAAAATCCCAGTATTACTGCTGTTGTTTTCGGCAGTGTCTCTAATAACCTGGGCAATTACACGCGGCTCGGTTTTTAGAAGCAATAAGCCGAAGAATACGGTTGCCAAAATTGTTAAGAGAAAAGAAATTGCTATTGATACAGTAGTATTGAGTAGAGCTAAGCGGGCATTGATTGCATTAGACCTAGATCGGAAAGAGTGCCTTGTAGCAGGTATTATTAATTCAGTTAACAGAGCCGACAAAGATGATTTAATTAAGGATGTTCCCTATTTATATAGTAAAAACGGAGATGACTTTTATTACCGTTTAGGAGAAACCGAAACTGTTAATGCTAATGGTTTATACATCTATATAGATCATGGAGGAAAAAAGATACTTGTTTCAGACCAGCGTAAAATTTCAGATGGCCCGCAGCAAAGTAATCTGGCGGGGATGCTCGACGAGCTTGTGGTAGATGAATACAAGGTGAATTGTCGCAAACAGGGGAGTATTCAGGTTCTCAATTTGCTGAATGAAAACGATTTGAATATCAAGGAGTACACATTGCATTTTGATACACTCTCCTTGAAACCACAGAAGGTCCATATCAGAATTGCTAACCCTGATGATCCTACCGGAACAAATAATGAACAAATTATGGATGTTCGTTTTACAGAGCTTTCAAACCATTCGGAGATTGAAAGGTACATCGGAAGGCATATTGTAAGAAAAGAAGGAACGCATTTCAGGCCCGTTGGTGAATTTAAAGCCTATGAGCTGATTGAGTTATAGAACGGAACAGTTAAATGTAAATCAGAGGGAACATGAGCGATTGGGCTTATAGAGGACTTTCTCCTGTTTTTACAGAAGTTTAAAATAGTTCAGCATTAGCTGGTTTAGATAAAATTGATTATTGCTTAATAAAATAGCAAGTCTATGATGAGTACTTTACAAAAAGGGTTTGTATTATGTTTTCTTTCTGCCTTATTATTTACCTGCAAAACTTTTGCTGTAGTTGAAACCTATAGTCAATATAAAACGGCTTTACAGATAGGAACAGACTTACCTAACAAGGATGAAAAGTTTAAAAGCCAGTTTGTGTGGCAAAATATATTGAGCTCATCTGTGGAGGATGCAGTTACTTTAAGGATCTTGGATCGAAATATACTGAGCCAGGATTTTTCCTGCACGGTAACGCTTCGCATTGAGTATTTTAAAACGCCTGAACAAAGCAGCCCCGATGTGATAGAGCCGGTACAGTTGAGTTTAGAGTATAAAACAGCAACAGGGGCGCTACAAAAATTAAATGATACCTACACATTTAAAGATGCTTATCAGGTAAGAATAATAGTGACTGATATCACTAGTCCTCAATATGGAGCTAATATTCCTTCTTTTATTGAATTAGGTAGTATCATCAATGTAAACCGCACTTACAAATTTCAGGAGGGTTTTCCGATAAATATCACTGCCGATTTATCAGGGACAAGTAATAGTAACACAGTGAGAGAATTGGGTTTAGGCTGGGACTTTATTCCAGGGGCGGAAGAATATGATCTTGAATGGGCTACGATAGATGAAGGCAGTGAGCGCCAAGCAATCTTAAACCGTATGGTAGCCAAAAAGTTAAGTACAGATCCGGAACCTGAACCGGCTGAATTGGAAAGTGTTTTTAGGAACAATGCCACCCGGGTTACAACTCATAATAATAAATATCCAGTCTCCTTAATACTTAATTCAAGGTACATGGCTGTCCGTATTCGCCCTGCATTTTTTAATTCGGAAGGTATAAGAGAAGAAGGACAATGGCGGTATAAAAAAGCTGATGATATTCAATTTGCTGTTTGGGATTTACAGTCGGCTGTAGATCAACAAGATTTAACCTGGCATGAACAGAAATTAAACTGGCAATATGCTGCAACTTATGCCGAAGAAGGAAAGAAAAAAGAGGTTATCAATTACTTTGACGGAACGCTAAGAGGCAGGCAAACAGCTACAATTAATAGTACAGATAACGTTGCTGTGGTTCAGGAGAACGTGTACGACCAATATGGGCGTCCATTGATAAGTATTCTTCCGGCACCGGTAAAAGAAAATTCTTCCGGGCCTGAGTATCTTCATTTTTTCAAAGATTTTAATAAAAATACCTCCGGCATAGCCTATTCTTTTAAAGATATTTTAAATGGATGCGAAATAAAACCATCAGCGTTAAGTACAGACGTTGATTTTACAAAAGCGTCTAATACCTATTATTCGCCTAACAATATTTTTATCAAAGAAGGCAGCCCGTTTAAACGCGACGTAAGACATGACCAGTTTATTCCCAATGCCGATGGGTTTCCATTTTCTGTCACTCAATATACCCCGGATAATACCGGTAGAATACGCCTGCAGGGTGGGGTAGGAGCTACTTTTCAACCCGGGCTGGCCAATAGTAAAACCACTAAATATTACTATTCAAAACCAACCCAATGGGAGCTTGATCGGCTTTTCGGAAACGATGTTGGATTTGCCAATCACTATCTAAAGAATATGGTGGTAGACCCTAACGGACAGATCAGTGTAAGTTATTTGAATGCCAGCGGGAAGACTATTGCCACTGCACTTGCCGGTAATGCGCCCTTATCACAAGATGCCTTGAGTACTGCAACAGCCACAGAACAAACAATTAACTTGATCAGGCCAGAGCAGTTTACGTTTGATGCCACAGCACTTACCTTGTCGGCTACAACAACTCATATCACTACTGTGCCTGGTAAGGTGGAGCTAAAATATAATATTGAAAAGCTACTCGCTACCTATACAGAGGGTACTTTTAATTTATGCAAGGAATGCTATTACGATTTAAGTGTACTTATTAAAGATGACTGTGGAAAAAAGGTCTATCCAATAGGTGATACTCCCTTTACGCCTTTTAAAATTGGTACTGAAACCAATGTTGTGCTGAATCCGGATTTCGATAAAGTGGGCGAATACTATATAAATTTTGAATTTAAGCTAAGTAAAAAAGGTATTGAAGCCTATGCTGACCAATTTATTACGGATGGGCAACTTGATGGTGCTGTTAAAAAAGAAATAGATTTTATAAAAAAGTATCTCGATCAATTAAAGCTAGCTTATTTCGGGGGCTGCCAGCGTTGTGCAGAGGCATTAGGAACAGAAGAAGATTTTGTTGACATGTTTAAACAAAAACTGCTCGACCTGAACGTTTCTGCGACAGAAGTTAATAATCTTGATTTATTCATAAAGGGAAAATACCAGGCATTAAGTACTGAATGTACATTGCTTCAGGAAAACTGTCCTCAGGTTTCACCTTGCCAGAAATATGTTGCCACGATGCTGGAACACGTATCTCCTAATGGGCAGTTTGCTCTTTTCGATAAAGATGGATGGGTGCTGGAACCCAACGATAACATTCTGTCTAAGTATTGGACTTTCATATTTCCTTCAAATACGCAGGCGCCCGAATCTGAATTAATTATTCTTGATGATGGTACTACAACTTCTCCTTATAGCACTGATTTTTATTTGAAGGATGGACAGTTTAATGTTAAAAAAATAATAGAGTACTGGAAAGAGGAATGGGCAGAGCGTTTCCTTGTATATCATCCCGAGTATTGCAAGCTGAAATTCTGCCAGGACTCTGAGAAGGCAATAGCCTGGGACTATAAAGTAAAAGAGGAGATTAATACGATTACAGAAACAGCTACTTTAGGTGATATCGGCGCTTATGCACATGGCGATGACCCTATCTGGTTAGTTAAAGTGGACCCCTTCTTTAAAGAAAAAGAGAGTTCTGATCCGCTATATGTGCATCAGGCAGAGATTGATGGCCTCCGTACCAGATTTGAATATGCGCTTAATAACTACTCCAGAAGTATGCTGGGCGTAAGTGATCCAGCCTTAGAAAATAAAAATCTTCCAAAGTTTGTTGATTATGTGCTCTACTGTATAGACGCTACAGGTAATACTAATTCTATGAATTCTATCGCCTGGAATTCCTGTTCGCCAGTAAGCTCGTGCCGGATAGCAGACCGCGAATGGCAGGATTACCGTGATGCCTATTTTGAATTAAAGGAAAAGTATTATCAGATTTTCAGAAATGAAGTGGAGGATTACTGTGGCGGAAAATGTGAGGTTGGTACTCGACCAGGATTGGCCGATTTGAATAAACCAACTAGCAGAGAATTTTATATAAGTGTTGTAAAGGAGCCCGCTTGCACTACTAATAATCAGCGTATTAAAGTTACCTATCTGGCTGGTAAGCTTAAAAAAACGATTACCCTACAAATTTACTACCCCGGACAAAGTGATGTGCTGGAGGTCCAAATGAATGAAAATGAATCAGAAACTACAGTTTGTGTTCCGGGCAATCTGCCAGTTAGTACTATCAAAATCAACGCTGTTATACAATAGTATTTTATGAAAAGAATTTTATTTATTGTACTTTTTTTCTTTGTTAATTATACTGTAACAGCGCAAAATCAGAGTTTAGCCAAGATTGTCGGAGATGAAAGTACGTCCGGCACCGGGCTCGATAAGTTCGGCAAAATAGCGGGTATAACAACAGATGCAGCTGGTAATTTATATGTGTCTGATGCACTTAACAACAGGGTTACCAAATGGCTTTCAAATGGAACTTCCGGGGGGGTTGTTGCCGGAGGTAATGGGGCCGGTACCGGAAATAATCAACTTAGTTCTCCCGCAGATATAAAAGTAGTGAAAGGCGCGGATAACAAAGATTATTTGTACGTGGCAGATGCTGGTAATAACCGCGTAATGAGGTGGGAAATTGGCCAAAACGAGGGTAGTGTAGTGGTTGCCAGCGAGCCCGGTGTTAAAAATATTTTTATAAATTCTCTGAACGATATATATACTTGTAGCGAAACAAAACATATTGTTCGAAAATATAATCATGATAACCCTGCTAGTGGGATTCCAATTGCTGGTTTTAACACAGAAACAATGGCAGAAGCCGGGGAGGGTAGTGAATATAACCGACTAAGCTTTCCCGGTCAAATTTATGTTGACCCTCAGGGGAATGTTTTTATAGCTGATCAAGGTAACGGTCGGATAATGAAATACGTCCCAAGCGATCCAGATCCCTACCGTGGAAAACTGGTTAAGCCTGAAATTAACAGAGAGGGCTACTATGGTAAAATAAAATTTTTTGGATTTGATAAGTCTAATAAACTTTCTCTTATTGATAGTTATCAAATGCTGCGTCAGTTTAGTTATGTAGGGGGGACGGATCCATGGCTTAATTCCCTTGAACAGCAATACATAGGCACGACAGGTATATACTCCTTGGATCGTACTCAGTGTTTTTGGATTGATGTTGATCGATGTATATCTTATATAGCAACAGATAATGCAGTCTACAAAAAGAAAATCATAGTTGACATTGGTGTAATGCAGTGTACTGCGTCTAGCAAATCTCTTTATGCAAATGATTTCGGCGATAAGATCAACTGGTATAGATCCCAACCGGATGGAGGTTACCAGTTAGTTTCATCCAATAACCGATACTTATATGCGACCGAGCCTGGATTTTACTGTGCAACAAGAACCAACGAGTGCTATGAGTCAGAAAAGTCCAAAACAATTGAAGTAGGCCCAAATAACCTACCGGCTGCTCCAATCATACAGAGCTCAACAGGAAGTTTCGATTTGTCCGTTTCTGGTCCTTTAACCTTGAACGTTGTTAATGCTCAAAGTGGGTATAGCTTCTATTGGTGGAATAGAAATAATACGAGTTTGTCACTTCCTGTATCAGCAACAGGAGTATATGGTTGCAGCTTCAGTCAAGGCTCTTGCGGTTCCTCTACAAGACTGGAAGTAACTTCCACACCTGCTCCAATTATAGAAATTGTAAATCCGGATGCACAGCCGTTACCTCCAGAATTACAGAATTCGGATATAGCAATTAATGAAGGTATTGTAAAGCGAAATATTAAAAAGAATTCGGGTTATATTAAAGCTACTCTATTGCCTGACCAGACCCTACCGTCGGGCGCAGTTTTTGTATGGTACAAAATGAACTATATGCAGAAGGATTTCATTAACCCTTCTTTATATTATAATTTCGGAGGAACAATAGTAAGCGAGCAATCTTCAGATGTATTTTATCCTCAAGAGTCCGGGCTTTATGTAGCAGCAGTTAAGTATCCAAAGGGACATTTATCTAAATATTCAGATACTATAAGAGTATTTGTTGCTGACAAACCTCCGGTAGCACCAGTACTAGCCTATAATTCGAATGTTAAAAGAACTTATTTGTGTGGATCGAATGAAAATGGCCTTTGGGATGCATTTTCGCAAGGTGATAACTATTACAAAGTCTTCTTTAACGGAATATTACAGCCTCGACTTGTTCAATCTTCCGACTTTAATTATTATAATAGATACCGTAGAGTATTTGGAGATATTATTTACAGAGATTATTCCGGTTTTTTAAGAATAACATTACAAGCTGTGAATGCTACTGGTCAAAGTTTAAGATCTAAGGAATTGATTTTTACTGGCGACATAAGTGCATCAAGTCCACAATTGATTACGCCTGTTGATCAAAGAAAAACGAATGGCAATAAACCTGCGCTGTTGAAGATAGATCCATATTCTTATAAGTCTAATTTTCAAAATGTTACTACTCAGTGGTATACTGAGGATGGTTCGTTGTTAGGATTAGGAAATGAATTCGAATTTCAAATTGCCAAAACAGGTAAATACTATGTGATGGCTGGTAATGAATGTGGGGTTTCCCAGAAAGTTCCGTTTGAAATAACCGCCATTCCACCTCTAGCAATTTCTACAAC
The DNA here is from genome assembly GCA_966211215.1 of uncultured Pedobacter sp. GTDB lineage: Bacteria > Bacteroidota > Bacteroidia > Sphingobacteriales > Sphingobacteriaceae > Desertivirga. The sequence goes on along the minus strand of CBIHNR010000021.1, from coordinate 36,396 downwards.
AAAAACATCCTTATGTTTTTCAGATAATACTTCTATTACTGTCAATCGTTCAAATCCTGTTTATTGGTTTAAAAACAATATTTCTGTAGGGCAAAGTCTGTCATATGATGCAAGTGAAACAGGGGATTATTATGCATCAGAATATAGTGACGGCTCTTATCCAAGCAATACAATTACTATTAGTAAAGCTACCGCAAATGTGGATGTACCCATAGTTAAGGTAGTTCAGCCTTATATTTCTGATCCCCAAGGGCACTATATGCTCAAAGAGGGAGGATCCATTACTCTTTCAGCTCCAGATGGTTATACCAGTTATCTATGGAGTAAGGGCACGAATACTCAATTTGCGAATACACAATCAATTACTATTACAGAGGCTGGAACATATAGAGTTACTGTTAGCAATGGTTTTGGATGTAGTGCAATTTCGGCGGAATATATAATAGATAATTTACCAACTATATCAATCTCATCTGACTTTACTGAAATTTGCGATCATTATTTTCCTACGCTTTCTTCAAATGTAGCACTAACATGGAACATAAATGGATGGAATGATGGGCGCAATTCTCCCAGTCAAACTTTTGCGACTACTAAAGCAGGCCAATACAACGGGTATCATGAGGGCTCTTATTCGTATGTGGAAAATAACAATGTTTCAGTTTATCGTCATTATACCGATAATATCACGATTACTACTTGTCCTGCCAATATAATAGACGAGGGACCTTTGACCCCTTGTCCAATTTATAATACCAGCTACCTTAACTCTTCTGAAAATAGTACTTTTAGTTTTACCATATCGGAATCGGAATCTGTAATTGTTTCCGCAACAAATCCCTATTCGCAAATTGTAGTCGCTTTGTATGATGCCAATTATAATTATTTGGGGCATGCTTACAGTTGGGGTTCAAACGCTGCGTCCTTTGGTGCATGGTTAAGCCCTGGGACATATTATGTAGAAACCTCATTTACAACAGTTGGAGTGACAGGATACGTAGAAACGATCGTCCGCCGTGAAAGCGAACCAGAGCTTACAACTCCATGGATTTATCCCACTACAAGTGATTATCCGCAACAACTTTCTACCACTATAACCTGCAAAAATCAGTTTCTACTGTTATCCGCTCCTGAAGGATACGCATCTTATAAGTGGAGTACAGGAGAAGAAACGTCGCAAATTTATGTAAACGAACCAGGGGATTATTTTGTAACTGTATCTAATGGAGGACAGTGTTCTAAGACTTCTGAAATTAAGCACATAACCAGCGAAATTCCAGTTGTAGAAATTCAAGCTACCGGAAACACAGATATTTGCCAGGGCAATACCGTAAAGCTGGAATCCACAGCTGGCTTCTCTAATTATGTATGGAGTAATGGAGCTACCGGTCCTGTTATTTATGCTAATGAAACGGCCAGTTATTCAGTAAAAGCAACAAATAGTAATGGATGTACTGCAGAATCGAATGCAATTGTAGTAACTGTGAATTCAATTCTTAAGCCTGATATAAAGGCAAACAGCCGATATTGCCAGGGAGACAATGCAATTTTGGAAGCTCCGGAGGGTTATGCAACTTATCTCTGGAAAGAACAATCTACAGGTGCAACCATCGGTAACAATAGAACTGTTCAGGTAAACGCTTCTGGAAATTATATGGTTACTGTTATTAATGCCAGTGGGTGTTCATCGACTTCAGATGCTAAAGCTATTAATATTCTCCCTGTAGTTTCAGGCGACATTATAACTTCCGGACCTACTGAATTTTGCGCAGGAGGATCTGTTACGCTGACGGCCCCCGAGGGCAATAGCTGGTTATGGAGTAATGGAGCTAAGACCCAAAGTATTACTGTGACAAATTCAGAGATGTTTTATGTTACTGTGTACAATGCAAATGGATGTTCATTCACTACGCCCTCCAAACAAGTACAGGTTAAACCGATCTCCAAGCCTTCAATTGCTGTAATCGGTAGCAATTTAGCCACTACTGCAAATTCAGTGACAGTTTGCCCGGGAACCAGCATTGGGCTTAGTGCAACCAATGGCTTTAGCAAATATGAGTGGTTTAAAGTAGGTTCATCTACAATAATTAGTACCAATCGTGCCATTATTGTACAAGATTTTGCAGAATACCAGGTAAAGGTTACCAACTTTAATGGCTGTACCTCCACCTCTGATGTAATGGCTGTAATTCCTTCTATAGCTGCAAAACCAGTTATTGTCCCATCCGGCCCAACAAGTATTTGTAAAGGGAACACAGTAACCTTAACAGCTCCGGATGGTTACGCTAATTATGAATGGACCAATAGAGAGGCTGGGCCTGATAAGAAAAGTGTAACAGTAAGCGAGGCTGGCGATTATTATGTGACAGTTACTAATGCTAGCGGTTGTACTTCAGTTTCTGATAAAGTTACTATAGTTGTAAAGGACTTGCCTCTTCCACCTGCAATTAGTACAAATGCGGAAACGATTTGCCCGGGTGGACAAGCAGCCCTGGCCGCTACAGGAGGCCAAGGTGAAATAAGGTGGTTTAATAGCGCGGACGAATTTATTGGAACCGGTGCAACATTCTTAATTAGCATTGCAGGAGATTACTATGCGAAGTCCTTTAGTGGAAATTGTTATTCTAATGATCGTTCTAATACTATAAGCATTGAGGAAAGCGAAGGTATTACTACCCCCGTTATTTCAAAAGTACCTGCAGACGACTATTGCAATACATCGGTAAAGTTAACAACAAACAGCCCTGGAGAAATAAAGTGGTATAGAGGAATAATTCCAGTTGGAAAAGGAGGCACTTTTAAGACATTGATTTCAGGCACGTATACAGCAATTGCCACAAACAGTTGTGGTTCCTCTCCTCGGTCGAATGCTATAGTTGTAAAATTAAACCCCGCTTTAAAAGTAAAAGAATCAGCCTTTGACGATATTTCTTATGAAATCCCACCGTTAGATTTTGACACGGAAACCGAGTCGGTAAAAACGGACCTTGTTGCAGAGATTACCGAATCCTGCGAGGCTCAGGCCCAAAACTGGATGGCAAAATTCAAAGATGCCGGTTTAAGTGAGGTTCAACAAGCGGAGCTCAAAGCTAAGTTGATAGCCATTTGTACCGCAGGTGGAGACTTAAATCACATGAATGGCTCCAGCAATGTGCCATCAAGTAATACTACCTTTACCGGCCTGCGTAGTTTTGCAGAGGTTATTAAAACTTACACCACTAATAATCAATTTACTGCAAAGTTAAATCCATGGCTGCTGGACTCTCCTTATCCGTATGATGCCCAGCCACGCATGTCTGATGTGGAAATAAGCTCTACGGATGCGGCTATTTGCCAGCGTTTGGCAACGCTAAGACAAGAGTGCGGTAATCCGGCTACCGACGAAGATTTCTATGCATGTTTGGATGCAAAGTATAAAGACGCTATAGGCATTAGCCTGGATGCCTTTAAAATACTTGTTAAGTCATGTGCTCAGTGCAAATACTTGCTGGAGGAGTCGATACCGTATCCTATATTTCTTGATCCGAATGCAAAAGGCTGCATCAGCAAAACGGAATTTAAAAATGCCCTTGATGAATTAAAAAATCAGGTGCCAGATTTAATAAAGGGTACAGATTCTTACTCCGATATCTTTAATAAGGATATTCCGCAAAAAAATAACCTTAATCCGGCATATGAAGAAAACATCGTTAATTTCCTTAATCAGAAATGGGGTTTTGCTACTTCGTTTGCACAATATGCGGCCTATGCAGCTTTAGCAGATAATACCACGGAGATGCTGTGTACACAGCCTGTGTATCCTACCATTTTTTCTGACCTGTATGATGATGTCAGAACTAAAATTGATCTGGCAGTTGCTAAAGGCCAGCAGGAGTATTCTGAGTATATTCCAGAACTGCGTAAAAAGGCGATGCTTGCCTATACTGACATTTGTGGTGCAGCTAAAGCCAATGTAAGTTTAAAAGAAACCCAAAAGGTATACCACTATACCTTGTATTATTATGACCAGGCAGATAACCTGATTACAACAGTTCCGCCTGAAGGTGTTAAACTGCTAACTACCGATGAGGTAAACTGGGTAGCTGATGCACGCGAACACCGGAATGATGCAGTTTGTACAAAAGATGCCCTGTTCCCATTACTGGAGAACAAAACAAAAGCTTTAAGAAGGCTTACCGAAGCCTTTAGCAATGGAAATCAATCCATGGAAATGTGGATGTATAATCCAACCACCAAACCTGCACAGCTACTGGCAACTAGCCCGGCAGTAGTAGGAGGCGAGTATGGCAATAAATTTATGCTTCATACTGCTTTTGATAAAAATAAACTGAACCTGGAGATATTTACCCTGGAACAGAATGCTGCAAACCCTAAAGTGGTTGATATCATTCGTTCTAACCAGGCAGTTCTGGATCTTTCGCCGGTGCTGCCACTAAACCCATGGATTCACCTCGTAGTTCAATCGGTGAATTTCCAGTCGGGAGAACTTAATGTGTATGTTAATGGTAAACTATTAAGTGCAGCTATGGGGCCGCATCAGCTGATATCCGGTTGGGAGGTATTAGATGGATCTGCAATGCCAGAGAAATTAGATTACCTGAAGTATCTGCGTACCTATAATCGTGGCCTCACTGTTGAAGAAATAGCAGGAAACTATACACAATCGTGTTTTATGCTGGCAGACAAGCCAGAGCTTAAAGCAAGCCTTAATGCTGCCTTAATAGAGTGGTGCCGTTTTAATATTCCAACTGAAGACTCCGAAACGCTTGCTGGCGGTGTTAACCCGGATAAAATAGAAAACCGCTATACTTCTATTTATCCTGACCACGCACTTAAAACTATGTATGCCTATAATACAACCAACCAAGTGTTACAGCAGAAAACTCCTGATGCAGGGCTTTCTAAGTTCTGGTACGATGACCTGAGCCGTTTAATTGTATCGCAGAATGCACAGCAAAAGGATGATAAAAACTTTAGTTACACCCAATACGATGATTTGGGCCGTATTAAAGAAGTGGGGCAGAAGCATTATGATCCGGAGGTATTGGCAGATACCCTGAATGCACCGGGATTAATAGACCCGGCTGTGTATGCTAAATTTAAAGCGAATACTGATAATAGCCAGATCACACAAACTTTATATGATGAAGCCCCGGCAGCCGGAAACGGAATTCCTGCAGGCCTGGTTCAAAATAACCTGCGTAAACGGGTAGCGGCAAGTATTTACCGCCCAACACCTGCCAGCACTAATTTGAACGCCAGCTATTACAATTATGATATATCAGGTAATGTAAAATCGCTGGTGCAGCAAATTGATGGGCTTGGCACTACTGGAACAAAGACAATAGATTACGAGTACGATTTGGTGAGCGGAAAAGTAAATTTTGTGGCTTACCAGAATAACCAGCCCGACCGCTTCTTTTATGAATACGAATACGATGCAGAAAACCGCTTAATAAAAGCATACAGTGGTATTTCTGCTTTTGTTAACCCAGGTGGATTAGGTAGCAAAATAATCAAGCCTTCTAAGAAATTAGATGCAGAGTACCAGTATTACTTACATGGCCCGCTGGCGCGGGTACAACTTGGTGCTGAATTGAGCCAGGTACAGGGGATAGATTATGCTTATACCCTGCAAGGTTGGTTAAAAGGCGTAAACGGACAAGCCCTTAACCCTGAAACCGAAATAGGAAAAGATGGTATAACCCACTCCACTTTTCCTAAAGATGTAATGGCTTACTCTTTAGGTTATTATAAAGGTGATTATAAAGCGATAAATCCTGCGCTTACAACTTTTGGCTTAGAATACCAGGCGCAGGAAGGCGATATTACTGGCCACAATTTATATAACGGAAATATCAGCAATACTACAGTTGCCATCAGTAAATTAAGAAGTGGGGAGCCGAGCGGTTATACCTATAAATACGACCAGTTAAACCGCCTGAAGGAGATACGCTACCATCATTTAAGCGCTCAGACGGCGTGGAATGCGGGCACGATGCTGGATAGTTTAAAGGAAAGTATTACATATGACGGTAATGGTAATATTTTAACCTACCTGCGGAATGGTAATGGCCTAAGCAAGCCCATGGAAATGGACAAGTTGAGCTATGCCTATAACCGAGATAAGTACGACAACCATTTACTGAACAACCGCCTCCGCCACGTGAAGGATGAAGTTGCTATAGGTAATTATATAGAGGATTTAGATAGCGAAGGGGATGACAATTACACTTACGATAAAATTGGTAACCTGGTTAAGGATGTAAGCGGCCAGATCAACAAAATAGACTGGACGGTTTATGGTAAAATTGATAAGATCACCAAAACCGACGGAACCACTATTGATTACTGTTACGATGCCGCAGGCAACCGGGTAAGTAAAAATGTTAATGGTCTGATTACCTGGTATACCCGTGATGCACAAGGGAACAGCCTGGCGGTGTACGATAATAAAGGAGGGGATTTTAACTGGAAAGAGCAGCAATTATATGGCAGTTCCCGTTTGGGGACGTGGAAGCCAGAGCATAAGCTCGGAGCTACACAAAATACTTCTTTATGGGATTTAACAGGTAAGAAGAATTACGAGCTAAGTAATCACTTAGGGAACGTATTGGCGGTAGTGTCGGATAAGAGGACTTATTTAAGCACTACTACTGATAACTATGAAGCGGATGTGGTAAGTGCCCAGGATTATTATCCAGGCGGGATGCTGCAACCTGGAAGGTCATTTAGTTCGGGCTCATACCGATATGGCTTTAATGGCAAGGAGAATGACAATGAGGTAAAAAAGGATGCCAATGGGAATGAAATAGTCGGAGCTCAACAGGATTATGGAATGAGGATTTATGATCCGAGGTTGGGTAAGTTTTTGAGTGTGGATCCGTTGACCAAAGACTTTCCTTGGTATACTCCGTATCAATATGCTGGTAACAGCCCGATTTCCAATCTAGATTTAGATGGTGCTGAAGATTTGTGGTTTATGTTAAAATTGGGGATTTATGGGAAAACCTCTCAAACTATTTCTACCAATTTTGAGACAGGAGTAAATAATTCGATAGAAGGAACTTATAACTTCTTTAAACCTGGAGGAGGGGCATACAAATTAAACACGTATAAGCAAATGGGTTTGTTTTTAGAAGAGGTTGCATTGAGCTCATCTCCAGTAAGTAACGTAACTTACAAGCCTAAAACACCAAGGTTAGATGCAAGTGTTAAAAGTTTTAATGATAATGTAATAAATGGCGATCTAGCTTCAAGATCTAGGTTTGCCGGAGGGTTGGTGGCAAATCTTGCTACTTCTTATGCTTTGGGAGAAGGTTTTGGATTGTTAGGCGCATCAATAAAGAAAGTTGTAAAGTCTTCGATTGTTTATGAATCTTTTGAAGGTGGGGCTACATATGCTTCTTTTAAAGGGAAAGATCTGGGATATTATGAATTTTCTGAATCAAAAGGACTGCAGATGGACTTAAACGTTCCAGCTGAATTACAAGGAAAAGGATTAGGAACCAAAATATTTAAGGAAGCATTGAAAACGACCAAAGCAGATAAATTTACTGCTAAATGGATAGAAAGTTCGGAGTATGCAAACGGATCTTCAATAAATCTTCAAAGATTTTATAACGCAATTAAAAATGGAGCTTCTGAAACTGAAGCAGCTTGGTCTACTTGGTCAGGAGGACAAGCTCAAGCCGCTGGATTTAATAAAGTAACAGTTCAGAGAATCGGTAATGGAGTCGAGGCTACTTTCACTAAATAATTATGGAACAAATTTGCTTTTCATCAGATGTATCACATCTTCACTTCACGATTAACGCGGATACATTAAAAGAAATTAAAAGTCTTGACGGAGATTTGTTTAAATGGAAAGACATAATTTCTTATAATGGTTCAACCTTGAAAGTTTTGTTGGAAGAACTTAAACCAGTAATCGAATCTCTTCTTTCAGACAGAAGCTTATCAGAAAAAGTGAATTCCATCGTGAATTTTAATGGCACGGACTACAGCTTCAATTTATATAATGATAAAGATTTTCATGTAAATGCATTAATAGATATCTACAATTTAGGAACTCATACCGACGATGTTGGTGGGTGTCTTGTTTTATTTAATAAGAGTTACTTTAATCGGTTTTTCGGAGATAGTATTATTGCGTTTTTAAGATACAGAACTGGTTTAAGTGAAATTGAGTTATTAGAAGGACTTAATACTTTATGGAACAGCTTGAACTTGAAAAAAAAAATAGAAGCATATTCCTTGCAAAAGGGCTTAAAAAATTTATGTGTATATGGGCTGGTATACTTTGATACAAAAAGTCGAAAGTATTACATTACCAGTAGAGGCTACTTGTACTGGTAGAAATTCCCTCTAGCTAGCGCGAGCTTGCAGCCCATTCTAGTCGTAGCGTCTCGCTACGACACAATGAACAAGGGATAGGTTAAGCAATAAAATGAGACTAAAAGTCATACAGATTAAAGAAAAGGGATCAAAAAATAAGACCGTAGCGGGACACTACAACCAGACATAGTTTAGCCAATGGGAAGAAAATATGCTATACGCAACCAGGAAGGATTACATTTTGTAACGTTTACCATAGTGTACTGGTTGGATGTTTTTATAAGAGATACTTACAGAGATATATTCTATGAAAGCGTTAAATATTGTCAGGAGAATAAGGGTTTAAACGTTCATGCTTATTGTATCATGAGTAGCCATATACATTTAATCATTAGTACCAAAGAAGGGTATAACTTGACAGATGTAATAAGGGATTTAAAAAGCTTTACTTCAAGGCATATAAGAAAAACATTGGAAGCTGATTATAAAGAAAGCAGAAGAGAGTGGTTATTATGGATAGCCTCTTCCGATTATTCGGAAATGAAACGTGCAGGCATGAAGAATGAACGCAACAAAGATTTTCAATTTTGGCAACAGCATAATCATCCAATAGAATTAAGTACCAATGAGATGGTTGACCAAAGATTAGACTATGTACATAATAATCCGGTAGAAGCAGGATTGGTGGAAGAAGCGCATTTTTGGTTGCATAGCAGTGCGGGAGAATATTCAGGGTCGAGAAAGAGTAGGGTAGAACTTGTGCTGATTTAAGTAGGTGTTTGTAGTGTACGGAGGCTAGTTTGGGTGAAAGGGAGTGTTGGAGATAAATTTTGCGTGAAAGAGAAATAGGATAGGTGTGAGCGACCGTTAAAAATAAGGTCGTAGCGAGACGCTACGACCAGGCATAGTGGAAGAAATAGGGTAGGTACGAGCGGCACGCTCGCACCAGCAAGAATGACCTGCAAGACTTTAGTGATTAAACTGCAAGCAGCCGCCATAAAGAAGATGAGTAACACCGGTATGCCGGCGAAAAAAGGGGAGAATTAACAATATAAAAAATCATAGATGAATAAATTCATACTAATCAGTTTTATTATTCTGACTACAACTAAAGTTTCATTAGCACAGCAGGCAGAAAAGGCCAAGCCCTCTTACATTTTTGAAGGAGTATTTCTACCTCCAGATTCTGTAGCCCAAAGCCTTAGGCTAATTCATAAGTCATACATGCTTAATATGCAGACGCAAATGCAGAGTGCGAAGGATGAAAATCCAGCGCTAAGAAGACAAAAGTTGTTAAAAATCAGGACAGATAGAGACAGCTCAATTTTGCAATTATTGGGCAAAGAGAATTGCGAAGCTTACTATGAACAAATTGATCGTTCAAAAGTAAAAGAGGAAGCTCTTAATACAAAAAATCAGAAAAAGTATGATTCTTTTAAGCAAAAACTAAAGCTAAATAATCAGCAGGCACAGGAATTAGAGAAGTTGTTCCTGGAGTACCAGGCACAGAAAAGGCAAGTAGCTTTAACCTCAATGCAGAATACAGAGCTTGGAAAAGAAAAAATATTAGAATTAAAAAGAACGTACCTGAATAAGGTAAAAGCCCTTATACCATCAGACAAGTTCGAAGCCTTTAAGAATCTTTAATACAACCTATCCAATGGCCTTAGCCCAATATAAAACATCAGCAAGCACAGGCTTACTGAAACTGCTAGCATTGTTTGTCGCAATGCTCCTTATAACGAGTCATTTGCAGGCCCAAACGGATACCAAATGGGGCCAGTTTGCATTAGACCAGTTAAGTGGCATCAAATACAAAATATCGCGCATAGAGGTTACCAATCAAGGCAATTACACACTGCCGGATTTTAATTTGAATGTAGAAAGCCAGATACAATGGATAAATAAATATATCGATGTTGGAGAAACTTGGTTTTATGTTGACGGCTACTTCAAATCACCTGTTCAGCTTTCTAGTATTGAAGGCTCAATAACAGGCGCTGGTACTGGCGCCTCTATTGCCGATGTCTACCAGTATGATTATCGCGAAGGTTATTACTATTATTATGTGTACGCTGAAGGAGGTACTAACTATGTACCCTCTGCGTCAATCAGTCCAGTAAATAGTAGCAACGCAGGGGTCAATGCGTATTATTATTATTATCGTGATTTTAATAGCTCGTATACGGAGGGAAGTCCCAACTTAATTGTAGCGTACTATGATGGTAATTACAGTAATCCAAGCCTTGCCAATCTATATACTTCCTCTACACCTCCAACAATAAGTTTAACAGGTGGTGCCACTGCAATAGCTGTTATGGAGGCTCAAAATACAGATAATACTGCTATTGGTTTTCAAAATTTGATGAGTAATGTATATGGTGGGAAAAATACTGGGTTAGGAGCTTATGCATTAAAAAATAACACAGTGGGTTCTTCCAATATTGCTTTAGGAATCTATTCATTGTTCTCAAATACTACCGGAAGCTATAATCTAGCCAATGGGGAAAATGCTTTATATTCAAATACTTCAGGAAGCCATAATATTGCCGTCGGAAAACAATCCCTATCTTCTAATACTACTGGTAACGAAAACATAGCCATCGGGGAAAATGCATTGTTTTCGAACTCGAATGGCTGGAATAATATAGCTCATGGAACAAGGGCATTGTATAGCAATACTTATGGCTATAATAACATAGCAACAGGAAGTGGTGCGCTATATACTAATACTACAGGGAACTATAATATCGCTCTTGGTAATTCGGCCTTATACAACAATACTTCAGGATACTCTAATGTTGCTTTGGGTACCAGCTCCTTAAATAATAATAGTACCGGATATTTTAATACTGCACTTGGACATTCAGCTCTGCAAAGTAATACTACGGGAAGGATCAATTCGGCGGTAGGATATATGTCGATGTACTTGAATAGCACAGGAAGTGGTAATACAGCTTATGGGGTTCAATCGTTAATGTACTCTCAGACCGGATACAATAATACCGCGATTGGACAGGGAGCTATGTTGAACAATAATAGTGGTTATTACAATGTCGCCATGGGGTATAGCTCATTATACAATATTTCCACCGGTTATTACAACACAGTCATAGGCAGACATTCCGGGTTCAATGTTACTACAGGAATGCAAAATACTATTTTGGGTTCTGGCTCTGGTGGAGGATTGGTTACAGGAAATAACAATACATTGATAGGTGCAGGTATTGGGGTTGCAGATAATACTTCCAATACTGTAATCCTTGCGGATGGTGCCGGCAACCAACGTTTTTATAGCCCTTCCAGTGGGAATGTGCTAGTTGGTTTTGGAAATAATCCTGCGGATAACGGGTACATGTTTGATGTAAATGGTAGAGGACGCTTTAAAAGCCTAGTCTTACAAAATGATGCTTCTAATACTTTTAACCACAGATTAGGGGTATATGATGCTAGTGGTGTGAGTTATGGAATGATGCTATGGAATACTAATGAGACATCAGGCGATTGGTCAACAATGATTTATGGTCCCAATCAGGCAAACCGTCGAATTTCCTTTGGAAAAGTAAATAAAGATAATCCGACAGTTCATGGCGATGTTACCGAAGGTGCTTATTTTGACTTAGATGATTGGAAGCTACATTTGACGAATGATATTTATGTAAATAATAATAAGGTGCTGACTGAAGGAAATGTTAGTTCTTTAAATTCTTTATCAAATTATCGCGGGTTTTCGTTTGGTTCTACATCTAATAATCTCAATGATTTAAATATTGCAAGTGGAATGTGGGTACCAGCAAGTGCAAACCGTCCCTCTTCTGGATATGGTTTGGTAGAGTCTATCTATGGTGGTTCGCCTGGTTGGAAATATCAGCTAGGGTATGGTACCGATGGAAATATGTTTATCAGACAAAATATTAATGATGGAGGTTGGACAGGGTGGAACACATTTTGGCATTCAGGTAATTTTAATCCTTCTAACTATATGCCAAATAATGGTATTGGTGATTGGCAATTGGCCTCTTCATCAAGCGGAAAAGATTATACAACTGCTTCTTTAGAACTGAGGGAATCAAATTTCGGCTTAGGCGCTGCAACCGCACCTCGCCTTAGTTTTCATTGGGGCAATGTAATTGCTTCGCAAATTGGGGTAGAGGCTTCAGGGAGAATAGCCATTTTAAATAATCCAGGCACTGGATATGAAAATTTAATTGCTAATGAAATTACATCTACAAGTAGTATAAAGTCATCGGGTAAGGTTATCGCAAGTGCTTCTACTGGTTTCCGCAGTGATGCGTTTATTTTAAACTCGCCCAATCCGATATGGTCTTTTGATAATGCAACTGCGTATGGTTTAGCGTATTATCAGGGAAATAATGTTGGCTATGATAGAATAGGTTTCCATTTCGGAGATGTCAACTCGCCTGTTTTCTCTGTTCGGACCAATGGTACTGGTTATTTTCAAGGGAATATAGGTGTTGGTACTTCAACACCTGAGAACGGCGAGGGCTGGGATAAAGTTTTAGATGTATATGGCAATGGGCATTCCAAAATCCTTACATCAACAAGTCAAGTGCAGACGGGAATTTGGTCGCATAATAATGGCTTTTTTGGATCAACAACTGGAGGAATGGTTGGTACCTATTCTAATCATCCGTTTTCCATTATAACTAATAAGACAGTTAAAATGACTGTTAAATCTAATGGATATGTAGGTATAGGGGTGAGCGATCCTACCGAACGCCTTACTGTCGATGGCAACATCCTCACCAAAGGAATCAAGGTAAATCCAGAATCAGTTCCTGACTATGTATTTAAGCCGGAATATAAATTACGTTCACTTTCAGAGGTAGAAAGTTTTATCAAAGAAAATAGCCATTTACCAGAGGTTCCATCTGAGTCTGAAGTTAAAAAGAATGGCTTAGAGTTAGGGGAAATGAGTACAACCCTTTTGAAAAAGGTAGAGGAGCTTACGCTTTACCTTATTGAAATGAAAAAAGAGAACGAAAATTTAAAGCAACGCCTTGAAAAGCTTGAACGTAATAAATAACACAATAAATATAGCCAGGAAAACTACTTGACTTTCATGATTAAACATTTACTCCCACTCGCTCTTTTTACGGGATTAAGCTGTAGCTTAAATGCCCAGTCTTTAAAAACCGAGGCAATGCAGAATAGTAAAAAAAAACTTTATGCTATTAAGAAGTCCAATGGCTTGACATTTCAGGATAGAAATAATAGCACTTCGGGTGTAGCCGCCGAAAAAGCTTATGGGTTTGTCGATGAGTATGTAACTATCGGAACACCACAAACCATTACAGGAGCTAAGATTTTCACTGGGGTTGCTAATTTTGGTCTCACAACTACAGCCAGTCTTAATGCTGGATGGGAACCCCCTTTTTTGCGTGTCGGACGGACTTTCACTTGGGAAGGTGAGCCCGAATTTTCTGTTTTTATGGCAATGGGGACAGATTTCGTAGATCAATTTAACTATATTCAGGGCTGGTATAAAGATGAAAGTACTACTCTTACAAAGCCTATATTTCTAAATCCTCATGGAGGAGCTGTTACAGTTGGCTGGGCTGATCTTTATCTCCCATATATAACTCAATTCACCATACAGCCAGACAGCGATAAGGACCCAATGCGGATATTCGATGTAAATTACCAGCCAGCCTTAACAGTTTTTAAAGATGGAAAGGTAGGAATTGGAAGTATTTCCACTGATAATACCTATAAGTTGGATGTAAATGGAACCTTTAGAAGTCTTTCCGGGGCTGGATCTTTTTATACAAGCAATGAGGCAGCTAATATGGCTATGTTTAGTTCAACAAGTAACCCACGAATTCAGTTAGTACGAGGTCGAGGCAGCTTAGCAAGTCCGGCTTCATTGGAAGTTGGAGATGTGATGGGGTCTTTCCTTTTCAGGGGATACCATGGCTCTCCCGTTGTAAGTTACCAGGGAGCTGGAATCGGAGCGAGTATTCAGAATCAATCAGGTCCTGGTGTATTCGGTACTAATATGCAATTTGCAGTCAGGAAAACAGGTGCAAGCGGTACAACGAATTTATCAAATTTATTCGAGATTAATGCGGATGGCTATGCGAAGGCGGTTGAAAAATTTAGGATAGGAAGTGTAAGTGCAGGGGCTACTGGAAACAATGTTTTAGTACGAGATGCAGGGTCTGGGGAAGTTAAGGAAAGAAGTGTTTCTGATTTATTATCTGAGGGAAATTATTTAACACAATCAGGAATAAATAGCTCCTCATTCCAGATGTCAAGCCATTTTTATCATAATTTGTGGGGAGATAATCAAAATGTATTTCAGCATTATTATCCAGGAGGAGGAAATGGAGCAACTCATACGTTTGCGAACCTTAGAGTGTGGGATGGAAGCGCGCAAACTATAAAAGTATTGAGGTTTGGAGGAGACGGCACGTTTACTTGGGATGATAAAACTGTTTGGCATTCTGGGAATCTAAATCCTGTAACTAAAACAGTATGGGCCAAAATAGATGGTGGATTAAATGGAATTGATTGGAATATGATGGGGAATTTAGATGGTTATAATGGACCTGTTCCGTATTCACCAACGGGATCGTGGAACACTGCATTTATTTCGGTTGGTTCTAATAACAGGGGTTTTCAAATTGCATCGGACTATGCAGATAAGAGGTTATTTATGCGGAAAAGTAATGATGGAGGTTGGACTGATTTCCAGGAATTTCAATTTAAAGAACCCAATTCCTCAGGAAATATAACAGTTGGTGGAGACTTTGATAAGTATTATCCTGTTACATTTTCAGATAATGGCTGGGATCATCATAGTGAAAGTGAATTAGAGATCGGAAGGAGCGATGTTCATGAAAATGGAGAGTGGAGATCGTCTGTTATGGCAAAGTTTAATTATCACATAAATAGATGGGGTAATGGATCATCCTATATAAATGCATCTATACATTATAATAGGAATAATTCTATTGCAGGCTGGCATGATGCAACGTCTGGTAATAGTAGTAAGGAAATCATTATTTGGTTGCGAGGAGGCGGAACAACCTACCACTTTAAATCAAAATATTCTGTTGCTTATAAAGTATTTGATGGGGTACAAAATGCCCTACCTTTTCAGGAAGCTGGAGGAGCTGCTCACTCTTATAAAACCAGTATTGATAGCTATGTAAATACCAATGGAATTTCAAATGCTGGCGCCGCATTTTTTAATGGCGGGGGAACGAATTACTTTGCAGGTAATGTGGGTATCGGAACTACGTCTCCTTCCAATAAGTTACAAATTGTAGGGGAGCATCACAACACAAGCTTAAATCTTCATTATAATGATTCGGACCCCAAAAAACAGGGAGATTTAACTCTGTGGGCAAGTGAGCCCGGCTGGACATGGACTGGTGCCGGTATTGGTAATAATGTTTATAACAGTAACTCGCAGAGTGGTGTTATTAGACTGAATACTGATCGAGGAGGCTCATATATGCGTTTATTAGATCAGGAGGTGAAACTAAATATTGTAAAGGGTGATGGCACTGATATCTCGGCGTTAAGCGTAGCATCTTCTGGCTATGTTGGAATTGGAACAGGAAATGCAAGCTTATCCGAAAAACTCACTGTCAACGGAAACATCCTAACAAAAGGCGTAAAAGTTAACCCAGAATACGTTCCCGATTATGTTTTCAAGCCTCAGTATAAACTCCGCTCTTTAGCAGAAGTAGAAAGCTTCGTAAAAGCAAATAGCCATTTGCCGGAAGTGCCATCAGAAGCAGAAGTAAAGAAAAATGGCGTAGAGCTAGGAGAAATGAGCATGACACTCCTCAAAAAAATAGAAGAACTAACCTTATATATGATTGAAAAAGACAAACAACTAGAAAAAGCCAATCAACGCATAGAAGAGTTGGCACAAAAGATAGAAAGTTTGCAGACTAAAAAATAGGTGAGTGAGGGATCTTAGAAGGATGAAAGGCGAAAGGGGGCTACCTTCGTTCCGGGAGATCCTCACGGCATTGCCCAGCGCAAAATGCCTTCTTCGATGCCTCAGGATGACGGTTTTGGAGCGAGATTCGGCGCTCCGAATTCTGTCGCGCGATTGCAATGTAAAGAATTCAGGGTGAGACAAAAGGTTCAGCGCATTGAGGCTTAAACGATGTTAATACAACAAAAAAAAACAAAACAACTAAAGCTGAAGTATCCAAAATACTTCGGCTTTTTTGTGAACGTTGTTTTGCTATTTTTTAGGCCACAAAGAACCTGCTCTATACTTTCGTGCCTGTCTGTGAGTTATTACTCACGCAGGATCTCAGCTTTAATCTTATTGCTGCCATTTTATGCATTTTCCCAAAATACCACCAATAAAGGCAAAGAATTCTGGCTGGGTTACGGAAACCATGTAAGCATCACTTCTCAGAAAATGGTATTATACATCACCTCAGATGTGAATACTACCGGAAAAGTCGAAATATCAGGATTAAACTTCTCGGCTACATTTACAGTAACAGCGAATTCCATACAAACAGTTACCATTCCGCAGGTTGCTTTTCTTGGAGATGATGGCAAGTATGATAAAGGAATACATGTTACTGCTGAAAAGGCAATAGTAATGTATGCGCATATTTATGACGAACGTGTGTCCGGCGCTTCGCTGATTTTGCCAGTAACATCCTTAGGGAAAGAGTATTTATCAATAAATTACAAGCAAGTTTCAAACCAAGAAGATTCATACTCCTATTTCTTCGTAGTAGCAACCGAAGACAATACAGAAGTAGAAATTATTCCCTCAGCAGAAACCAAAGCAGGCTGGAAAGCAGGAGAAAGACATATTCTTAAATTAAATAAAGGGCAAATATACCAGGTACTAGGTAAGGAAACGGAAAGCGTGCCCATAGTGGGGCCTGGCAAATTCAATTATCTGGGCACCGATTTAACAGGTTCCCAAATCCGTTCAATAAGTACTTCGGCTGCGCCTTGCAAAAAGATTGCTGTCTTTTCAGGCAGCAGTAAAATTGGGATTGGATGTGGCCCTACAGGGGTGGGTTCATCAGATAATTTATTCCAGCAGGTATATCCAACAGCAACCTGGGGCAAAACATTCGTCACGGCTCCACTTTCTGGCAGAAATTATGATGTCATCAGGATTGTGAAGAGCTCGCCTTCTGCAGTGGTAAAATTAAATGGAGCGATTTTAAAAGCAGCGGATTTTCAAAACGGTCTTTACTATGATTTTAACTCACAGGTAGCCAACCTGGTTGAAGCCGATATGCCAGTACAAGTAGTACAATATGCCGTTTCGATGGCAAAGCAAATAAATTGTGTTGATTTTGATGAGGGCTCGGGCGACCCAGAGATGATTTATTTGAATCCAGTTGAACAAAGTATTAGCGATATTACGGTATATTCAGCAAGCGAATACCGAATACAAAGGCACTTCATAAATGTAATTATCAAAACCAGTGCAGTTAAAAGTTTTACACTGGATGGGCAGGAACAGGAGATGTATTTTACGCCCTTGCCAGCAAAGCCTGAATATTCGTTTGCACAAATACCGGTGGCTTCTGCAGGTGTGCACCGCTTATTGGCAGCTGAAGGCTTTAACGCAATTGCCTATGGTTTTGGCAATGCCGAATCTTATGGCTACTCTGCCGGAACCAATTTAGTAGGCACCGAAATACATGTGGAAGATAAGGTAGGGAAGAAAAAGGTGACAACGGGTTGTGCTGGAGCGGATTTACGTTTTAGGATCGATTTGGTTTATAAAGTCACAAAACTTACCTGGGATTTTAAAAATGGCAAGCCTCCGTCTGAAGTGAATAACCCTCAGCCCGACTCAAGCTACCAAGAAAATGGGAAGCTTTTCTATGTGTATAAGCTCGCCCAGGATGTTGTATTTAGTAATAGCAAAGATTATCAGGTAGAAGTTACCGTATTAAAGCTTTTCGCGGATGGCTGCGGTAATTCTGAAACTATTCCTTTTGATTTCTCTGTTTATTCTTCGCCTGCAATAGATTTTGAAGCAAATACAGTGTGTAAAGGAGAACCCACAACCTTTACGGACCTCTCTAAAGGCCAGGGACGTGAGTTAAAATCATGGCATTGGGATTTTGGTGATGGAGAGAGTCTTGATAGGAAGGAGACTAAACACATTTATAAAGATGCGGGTACTTATACCGCCACCCTTACAGTAACCAATGAAACAAGTTGTAAAGCTGTTTCAAGAAGTAAAGAAGTTAAAGTTCTGAGACCGCCGAAAGCTGAGTTTGATTTTACAAAGGCTTGTTTCTCTCAGGCAACACTTTTTACAGATAAGTCAATACCTAATGATGGGGTAATAAAGCACTGGGAATGGGATTTTGGAGATTCAACCAGTGTGTCCGTTTCTAGTGGAGCGCCCATAAGCCACACCTATACTAAGCCTGGGGACTTTTTGGTTAAATTGCGTTTACTGACTGATAAAGGTTGCTCAGACAGCACAGTTAAATCTGTTAAAGTTTTTCCATTGCCAAAGGCGAATTTTATTAGTCCGGAGGTGTGTTTGGCTGATGCCTATGCCTTGTTCAGAGATTCTTCCTTTATTGAAGAAGCCGAAGCAAACCTTAGCTACCAATGGAATTTCGGCGACCACCTGGCGACATCCTCTAACCCTAATGTCTCCATAGAAAAAGATCCGAAACATAAATACAGTGCAACCGGGGATTATAGTGTGAAACTCCTGGTGACCGCTGAAAACGGATGCACTGATATCATCGAAAAAACAATCACAGTAAGCGGAAGCAATCCGGCCGCTGGGTTTGAAGTAAATGATCCTGACAGGCTTTGCAGCATAAACCCGGTGGCATTTAAGAATACATCTTCGGTAGATATTGGTAAAATAACAAAGATTGAATGGTTCTTTGATGTTGATGGGCAGCCTTCGTTAATCGAGGTGGATGAAGATCCGTATCCTGGAAAAATTTATTATCACCAATATCCGGTATTTTCAAGCCCTTTAAGCAAGGAGATTTGGGTTAAACAAGTAGTGTATTCGGGAGAGGTGTGTTCTGATGTTAAGAGTAAGAAAATTGTATTAATTGCAGTTCCTGAAATAGATTTTTCAGTCCCGGTAGAAATTTGCTATGAATCGGCACCTGTTCAACTGTATGCCAACGAGCATGCCTTTGCCGGGAGCGGGGTATTTTCAGGCCTCGGGCTTTCAGGAAGTGGTATGTTTAAGCCCGCTGTTGCCGGAAGCGGAAAACATACGCTTACTTATACATTCACTACGGCACAAGGCTGCGAAGTAAGTGCATCCAAAGAAATCATCGTTTTGCCCGAACTAAAGGTGAATGCCGGCGAGGACAGGACGATTTTGGCCTTTGGGCAGGCACAGTTGAACGCTACCTCGAATTTGCCTGTACTTTCTTATAAATGGGAGCCAGCCTTAGGGCTTAGCAGAGATGATATTCCTAACCCGGTTGCTATGCCCCTAATGGACACTTACTATACAATTACCGTTACAAATGATAAAGGCTGTACAGTTTCAGACAAAATAAGAATTGAAGTTTTGGGTACTCCTAAAATCCCCAATATATTTACTCCCAATGGCGATAATACAAATGATACCTGGAATATTAAGTATTTAGAAAGCTTACCTAATTGTGTAATAACAGTTTTTAACCGATACGGCCAACAAGTGTTCAGTTCTAAAGGTTACTCTATACCCTGGGATGGCAAAAGGTATGGCACTGACTTGCCATACGGAACTTATTTCTACATCCTCAATCCAGGCAATAACAAAAAGCCAATTTCTGGTAATGTAACCATTGTTAGGTAACAATTCAACTTTACATAATGCTCAACCGCGCCAACACCAGGCTGAAAATCATGTTCTTATAATTAAATTTATCTAAGTTTTGAAAGCCATGAAGAGCCTGATTTTAAGCATAGTGACGTTGATGTTGGCAGTAAATTTGTTTGGGCAGCAACGGCCGCAGTATACTCAGTACGTATTTAATAATTACCTGCTCAATCCAGCCATAAGCGGCATCGAAAATTATACCGACCTCAAAACCGGATATCGTAACCAATGGCAGGGCCTTGATGGGGCACCTGTAACAAGTTACATTTCTGTACATATGCCCGTGGGAAGAGATTACGTTCGAAGTTCTGCCAACTCATTTTCAGAGAGTGGAAACAACCCGATGGGGCGCAGCTATCTGCAGGAATACGCCTCTGCAGATCCGCATCATGGTATTGGTTTGCACGCAGTTGTCGATAAAATAGGCCCTTTAAGCCGGGTTGATGCTAACGTTACCTATGCTTATCATTTGGGTCTAAGCGCTCGGCTTAACCTGTCAGTTGGCATTGCTGCCGGAATTTCGTCCATCTCACTGGATTATTCAAAAATCAACCCCGACAATAGCGTTGACCCAGGCATTGCTTCTAACATGACAAATACTTTATCGCCCGATTTAGGGGCAGGTATTTGGATGTACGGCCCAAGGTTTTTTGCAGGAGCCTCTGTACAACAGCTATTAAACAAAATGCTGGTAGTAAAGGAGAATAATAGAAGCTATTCTATTGGAAGGGCAACACCACATTTTTTCCTCACT
This sequence comes from uncultured Pedobacter sp., assembly GCA_966211215.1. Taxonomy (GTDB): domain Bacteria; phylum Bacteroidota; class Bacteroidia; order Sphingobacteriales; family Sphingobacteriaceae; genus Desertivirga. The sequence goes on along the minus strand of CBIHNR010000021.1, from coordinate 15,472 downwards.
ACCGGATACAAAGTATATCTTACTGATGATGTGTCGTTTATGCCTTCGGTGATGGTTAAATACGTTTCGCCGAGTCCAACAGCTATGGATTTAAACATGAAACTTGGGCTGAAGGATAAATTCTGGCTGGCAGGAAGCTATCGAAAAGGAGATTCTTTTGCCGCAATGGCCGGATTTAATGTAAACCATTTGTTCAATTTTGGATACTCTTACGACTTCACAAGTTCACAATTACAATCGGTAAGCAATGGAACACATGAGATAGTATTAGGCCTCCTATTAAACAATAAATATAAAGCAACCTGTCCGCGAAGGGTTTGGTAGTTTATTTACCAGTGAATTTTTTATACATTTAGGCCCGATTCTAACCAAGCTGGTTTTTAACAGATTAACCTTAAGTATGAGAGAAAAGAGTTTGCTTTATGGCCTTGTTATATTATGTATAATCGCTTTCTCTTTTACCAGGTTAAATGCTCAGGGAAGCTCAAACAGGGGTACAGATTTTTGGGTGCCTTATGCTGGGCATGTTGATGGGACATTGTCTCGACTGACCTTGTTTCTAACTTCAGAATATGCTGCCAATGTACGGGTTCGGGCTAAAGGATTCGATGTGAATGTGTCCCTACAACCTAATGAGGCTAAACCCGTTCTTATTAATCCTGAAATATATGACGTTTATATAGGGGCCGAAGACGGGATTGAGAAGGGTAAAGCAATTCATGTTACGTCGGATAAGCCGATAGTTGTTTATTCGCATATTTCCAATCGGGCGCGTTCCGCTGCCTGCCTCGTGTACCCTACTGCAGCCCTTGGCTTAAATTATTTTGGTATTTCGTATGTGCAGCAACAAGATACGCAAAATGAAGTGCGTTCGTCTCAGTTTACCATTGTCGGCGTTGAAGATGGCACCGACATCGAAGTTACCCCAACTCAAGATAGCCGGGGAAATTCATCCCACACGGCAAATAAGCCATTTATAATTACCCTCAATACCGGTGATGTTTATCAGTACCAATCAAAGCTAGACTTGTCTGGTTCGCAATTCAGGACTGTAAATGGATGTAAGCCTTTTTCTGTGTTCTCGGGAAGTTCCAAAAACGGTTTCTGTGAAGAAGGTAATACTGTATCTCCCGATAGCCCGACCGGGCAGGATAATCTATACCAGCAACTATTGCCGGTTTCTGCCTGGGGCAAAAACTTTGTGTCGGCTCCGTTCTACAACGCTCTGCACGGAAATGTCGATATTTATCGCATACAGGTAGCCGAAGACAACACCATAGTTAAAGTAAACGGCTCTACCACTTCAGCCAGCGGCGATATGCTGAACAATCCTTATAAAAAAGGAAGCATCATAACCTTTAAAAGCCAAACCAGCAATATAATTCAGGCAGATAAACCGATAAATGTTACTCAATTTCAGACATCACAAAACTGCAATCCCTTTAATCGCAATGGCTTGGTTTATCCCGGAGACCCCGAGATGACTATTCTCAATCCTATTGAGCAAACCTTAAAGGATATAACCCTATATTCGGCAGTTTGGACGCCAGAAACAGCAACCAATATAACAAGCCATTATATTAATATTATTATCAAAACGGCTTTTGCAAATACATTAACCGTAGATGGGGGAGGGTTTACAGCCAACCCAGACGGAGCCGCTTTTGCTGTAAACAAGTTTATAAAAATCAACGATGAATACAGCTATATCATTGTTGATGTAACCCAATCATCAAACATCAACCCAACGCATAGAATTAAGGCAGATGGTGGATTTGTTGCTATTGCTTATGGATATGGCAGTGTAGAATCCTATGGTTACCTGGCAGGTTCAGACCTTCGAAACCTCAATAAATTTATTCAGCCGGAAAATCCAACAACGCAGGAACCTTTGCTAAGCGGTTGCGTGAATACTTCTGCCAATTTGTTTGTGTCCCTGCCTTATAAAACGAGTAGCTTGAAATGGGATCTCGGAAATGGCACTATTTTAACAGACCCCAACCCGGATGCGCATTATACTTTGCAAACGGTTAATGGCGAAACATTATATAAGTACAGTTATTTTAACTCAACCATAAATTATAGTCAGGCAGGTATTTATAATATCAAAGTGCTGGCGGTAAACCCAAACCCAATTGCGTGTACTGCAGATGAAACCATCGAACTTAATTACGAGGTATTTGCCTTGCCTGTAGCTTCATTTTCTACCGAGGAGCCGTATTGCAAGGGGGCTCCGATTAAATTTATTGATAAAAGTACTGGCAGTGGCAAGAGTATAAAAAAGTGGATATGGAACTTTGGCGATGGTACTGCACCCGAAACAAGGCTTACTGCCGATCCCTTTACGCATACCTTTACGGCAAGTGGCGACTATCAGGTTAAGCTAAGCATTGAAACAGAAACAGGCTGCGTATCAAGTGCTCAGTATATTCAAACGGTGCATGTCAGAGAACTTCCGGTTGCGAAATTTCTAGCGTCAAAACCGAATTGTGAAAACCAGGAGATAAAATTTACAGACCAGTCTACAATTGCCGAAGGCCTTATCAACAAATGGTCCTGGGATTTCGGCGATTCTTCTTCGGGGGCTAGTAACCTTTCAAATTTGCAACATCCAGCACACACCTTTTCAAAAATCGGAGTGTACAGTGTAAAACTAACCGTCGAAACCGATAAAGGATGTGTGAATACTCTTATGACTGACATAACAGTTAGTACTATCCCTGTCGCAGATTTTTCAACACCGGATATTTGTATAACCGATGCGGCGGCTGAATTCACCAATACTTCAACAATTGCTGATGGCACTCAAAATGCCTTAACTTATTTATGGGATTTTGGCGATCCGGGTTCGGGCACACGAAACACGGCAACTACAAAAAATGCTTCGCATTTGTACCCACGGGATGGGGAATTTACTGTGAGGCTTACTGTAACATCGGCTGCGGGCTGTATCAATGTAAAAGAGAAGAAATTTGTTGTTAACGGACTAAGCCCTTTACCCGAGTTTAGTGCTAACGTAAGCTCATTTTGCAGCGGTGAAGAGGTTGAATTTACCGAGAGTTCTACGGTAAGCCCAGGCAAGATTGTTCGCCTTGAATGGTATTTTGATGAAACCAATAATGCCGGAAACAATGCATATAAGCTTACAGAGCTGCGCCCGAATGACGTGCCTGGTAGAAAATACACATTCAAATACCCGGTAACCCACAATATTACGCCACAACTTATCAATATTCGTTTAAGGGCTTTTTCGGGGACCCTTTGCTATGCGGATAAAGTTCGGCAGATTCAAATTAAAGGTATGCCGGAAATTGAGTTTAGCCCTAAAGCAGAAATGTGCCTCAATGATGAACCTGTTCAATTAAAAGCTAAAGAAATTCATGGATTTGCAGTTGGTTCCGCGGTATATACCGGAAAAGGGGTTTCCTCCTCTGGATTGTTTGACCCTAAGTTGGCAGGCGAGGGCTCCCATGTAATTACCTATAGTTTTACCTCTGCCGAAGGCTGTAGTATTGAAAAAAGCGCTACTATCAACGTGTCTCTCAATCCTGACTTGGATGCCGGTGAAGATGTTACTATCCTAAAAGGTGGTGAGATTGAGTTGAATGCTAAATCTGCTACTCCTAAAATTACTTATAAATGGGTTCCTTCAGAAGGCTTAAGCAGCGATACAATTCCTAACCCTATTGCATCACCTGTTAGGAATACTACCTATACACTAACTGTAACATCTCAGGCGGGATGTACAACAACAGACGAAGTAGAGGTGAAGGTTAAAGAGGATCCTGATATTCCTAATGCGTTTTCTCCTAATAGTGATGGCACCAATGACAAATGGGAGATTGACTATTTGCAAACCTGGGTAAATGCAAGTATCCTGATATTTAACAGGTATGGCCAAATGGTATTCTCGTCGGGAAAATATACAACTCCCTGGGACGGCACATACCGGGGCAAGGAAGTACCTGTTGGGGTATATTATTATGTCATCACTCCTAACAATGGGAGGAAAAAGCACAAGGGCTCAATAACGCTACTAAGATGAAGAAGCTAGCTGCCATATTAACATTCTGTATACCAGGGCTGTTGGCTATAGCCCAGCAAAAGCCACACTATACACAGTATTTCCAAAATATGGCAATATTGAACCCCGCTATAACAGGAGTGAACCATTCTATTACGGTAAAAGCCGGATTACGCAATCAATGGCTCGGATTTGAAAATGCGCCCAAGACGAGTTACTTTACTATCAATACCCCAATCAACATAGGAAATTCTCGATCTGGTTTTGTTGATTACGGCGTTACAGAGCCTCCTACCCGTGATGATAGGGACGACTATGAAGCATCTTACTCCCACCATGGAGTGGGAGCATTGGTTCTAAGCGACAAAACCGGCCCCCTAAACCGCACCACCTTCAACCTAACCTATGCTTACCACATCAATATTAATGATATTGCGAACCTGGCTACCGGAGTTGGCATTGGTATCAATCAGGTATCTTTAAATACAGAAGAATTACGGTTTAAAACGGAAGGAGACATGGTGATTGGCTCGGGAGGCGACCTTAAGAAAATAACTCCCGACTTGAATGCCGGTGTCTATCTCTACGGATCTTCTTTTTATATTAGTGCTTCTGTTCAACAAGCTCTTAATCAATCCTTGTCGTTTGGAGAAGGCTATACCAGTGGAAAAGAAAAACCACATTATTTTGCCGGAGGAGGTTACAGAATATGGTTAAATAACGATTTTTCCATCACCCCTTCACTTTTGGTAAAATACATCAATCCATTGCCCTTGTCATATGATATAAATGCAAAAATTGCTTACCGGAATAATTTCTGGATGGGGTTAAACGTAAGGCACAAAGACTCAAGTGCCGCCATGATGGGATTTACCATAGCTAAAACAGCAACACTGGGCTATGCTTTTGAATATACTAATTCAAAATTTCAAAGCACCAATTCAGGTTCTCACGAAATTGTATTAGGATTGAATTTTTAGGGGAGGTATTGGCTATCAGCTATCAGGTGTGAGCTATCAGGTTTTAGCTGTGAGCGATCAGCTGTTAGCTACGAGCCTGAGACGTCCGGCTTCCGACATCTGACATCATACCTCGGACCTCCGGCCTCCAACTACAGTTCCTTTCTCAACCTAGCAACCGGGATATTCATTGCTTCGCGGTACTTTGCCACTGTACGCCGGGCAATATTATAGCCTTTCTCTTTGAGAATCTCCGCAAGTTTTTCATCTGCCAGAGGATGGCGTTTATCTTCGTTGCCGATACATTCTTCCAAAATTTTCTTAACCTCCTTGTTCGAAACTTCTTCACCACTTTCAGTTTGAATGGCTTCAGAGAAGAACGATTTCAGAAGGAAAGTGCCAAATTCGGTTTGAACATATTTAGAGTTGGCAACCCGGGATACCGTAGAAATATCCATGGCAATTTTGTCTGCAATATCTTTAAGGATCATGGGCCTTAAATTACGCTCATCTCCCGTCAGGAAATATTCGTATTGATAATGCATTATCGCATTCATGGTTTTTAGCAAAGTTTGTTGACGTTGTTTAATTGCATCAATAAACCATTTGGCAGAGTCTAGCTTCTGTTTCACAAAGTGAACAGCTTCTTTTAGCTTCTTATCTTTTTGAGAAGCTTTATCATAATGCTCAAACATTTCCTGATAAGAACGGCTAACCCGCAGTTCGGGGGCGTTCTGCGCATTTAGCGTTAAAACAAGGGTGCCGTCGTTGTTTGAGATATGGAAATCCGGAATAATCTGAAGTTGCTTAGTTCCCACTTCACTGGCATCGCCAGGCTTGGGGTTAAGTTTTAAAATTTCAGCAACAATCTCCTTTAACTCTTCAGAACTGATGTTAAGAAGGCGTTCAAGCTTATCGTAGTGCTTGCGCGTAAATTCATCGAGATAGTTTTCAACTATTCTTATGGCTTTTATAAGAATGGGGTTGCCAAGGTCTTTTTTCCTAAGTTGGATTAAAAGGCATTCCTGTAAATCACGGGCGCCAACGCCAGCCGGTTCAAAGCTTTGGATAACTTTAAGCATTTCTACCACTTCTTCCTCTTCAGCAAATACATTTTGCGAAAAAGCCAGGTCATCAATTAATGAAGTGATGGAGCGGCGCAAATAGCCATCATCATCAAGGCTTCCAATAATCTGTTGTCCAATTAAAAAGTCTTTATCAGGTAGCGGCAACAGGTCAAGTTGCTGCTGTAAATTCTCGTAAAACGAGCTTTGAATAGCAATAGGGATTTCTTTACGGTCATCCTCATCATCGCTATTCTGGTCGTACCTGGAGCCGTATTCATTTAAATTGTCTTCCTGCAGGTAGTCGTCGATATTAAATTCTTCGAAATCTTCGCTATTGCTTTCTTCCCCTTCGAAATTGTCTTCAGGATCCTTGTCTGGATACTGTTCAACCGGCTCATTCAAATTAGCAAGGCTCAAATCCTCAAGAGCCGGGTTTTCCTCAAGCTCTTCTTTGATGCGGGTATCAAGTGCAACAGTTGGTACTTGCAGCAACTTAATAAATTGAATCTGCTGCGGAGATAGCTTCTGTAGTAACTTCTGTTGTAAATTTTGTCTTAACATACGTCGTTGTGCCCCAAAAATACATATTACAATTAAAAAGGGGGAAACAGCATTCCTTTTATTGCTGTTAATTGATTTACTTGTAACGCTTTTTCTACGAAAAAGATTTTAGGTTAGTTTAATATTTTGTTCAATACTTTTATAGCTAAGTATTTAGTTTTTTTGGAAGCAGCAGGAAGCTTTGCTGCCAAGAAATTAACACCCACTCTTGATAGTACATGCGAACAATTAAAAAAATACACGATTCAGAATTTGCGCCGATAGCAGGCCTGATTACTTATTCGCCGCTACCCAGCCATACCTTAACCCAGATAGACCCATTTTTGTTTCTGAACCATCATGGGTACCAGGTTTATCCGCCCAATAACACCGGATTACCTTTTGGCCCACATCCGCACCGAGGGATGGAAACTGTGACATTTATATTGGAAGGAGATATTATGCATAAAGACAGCAGCGGAAACCAAAGTGTTATTACTGCTGGAGGCGTTCAATGGATGACGGCAGGGAAAGGCCTTATTCATGCAGAGGTGTCATCGGATCATTTCAAGAAGGTGGGAGGCGGTCTGGAGATTTTGCAGTTATGGCTAAATCTTCCAGCGAAACAAAAGATGGTTGAACCATTTTACAAGGGTTTGCAAAGCGATGAAATTCCGCGTGTTACATTGGACAATGGCAAAGTAACTCTGAACCTGATCTCCGGAAACTGGGAAGGAGTGGAAGGTGCATTTAAGTCTCAAACCAATGTTTCTCTATCAACAATATACTTTGAAGCAGGATCGGCTATTGATTTAGAGGTCCCGGACGCCCATAATGTATTTTTTTATGTAATAAAGGGGCAGTTGGAGGTAAATGGAAATAACGCAAAAGCCAGGCAGCTGGTTGAGTTTAACGAAGGCGGTATAGGGCTTTCGATAAAATCAACGGAAGCTAGTGTGTTATTGCTGGGACATGCCGAGCCTCTGAACGAACCGGTTATAGCCCAGGGCCCTTTTGTGATGAATACTTATGAAGAAATTGAGGAAGCTTACGAGGATTATCGAAATGGAAAGTTTGGCATATGGCAATTCTAATCGGAAATTAATCTTTTAGCGATTTGATAAATGCTAAACTGTACTTTGTAACTTGGCCAAATGTTTACGGGTATTATTGAAACTATAGGAAAAGTTACCGCCTTGCAGCGGGATAAGGGAAACTTGCATATTACTGTATCGTCTTCAATTTCTGAAGAGTTAAAGATTGACCAGTCTGTTGCACATAATGGCGTATGCTTAACTGTTGTTGCCCTGGATAAGACTACACATACAGTTACTGCTATTGATGAAACCCTGAATAAAACGAATCTTGGTAAATTAAAGGAGGGAGATATTTTGAACCTGGAGCGCTGTATGCAGATGAACGGGCGCCTGGACGGGCATATCGTACAAGGCCATGTTGACCAGACAGCACAATGCATTGATTTGGTAGATCGTGGAGGAAGCTGGGAATTTACGTTTCAATATGACACACAACCGGGGAACGTTACCGTAGAAAAAGGCTCAGTGTGCGTAAATGGAATAAGTCTGACCGTTGTCAATTCCAAGGATGATAAATTCTCTGTAGCCATTATACCTTATACGTTCGAACATACAAATCTGCAAACGGTTAAGCCCGGAGATACTGTAAATCTGGAATTTGATATCATTGGGAAGTATGTGGCCCGTTTGTTAGGAAAGTAAAAGATAATTGTAAAAACGAAAGGGCTCCCATTTTGGTAGCCCTTCGTTTTTGATAAGGTTTGGTAATCTAAACTTTTTCTTTCTGTAGTAATGCCGGAAATGTGCCGGCTATAATTTTAAGGTCAAGCCAGAATGAGTAATTCGTAGCATAATAGTTATCCAGTTTTTTACGCTCACGCTCAGACATTTCTTCTTTTCCACGTTTGCTAATTTGCCACAATCCGGTTAATCCGGCGGGGCCTAAAAAGCGGGTAGTCCATTCGTTAGAAGTAAGCATTTCTGCTTCGTATAATGGCAAAGGCCTGTTACCTACCAAAGACATATCCCCTTTAAGTACATTAAATAATTGGGGTAATTCATCAATACTGGTATTGCGGATGAAGTTGCCCACTTTAGTGATCCGCGGATCATTTTTGATTTTCACAAAAGCAGATTTGCCTGTTTCTGTATCAGTATACTGATTCTGCTGGGTTAAAATATCAATTTCTTTGTCAGCTCCGGTACGCATAGAGCGGAACTTGTAGAAATCAAATATTCTATAGCCTGTTCCCACACGTTTACTCTTGTAAATGACCTTTCCTTTAGATTCAAGGCGAATTAAGGCCGCAACTACTAGAAATAAGGGCGATAAGGCAAGAAGTGCAGCTCCCGAAACCACAATATCAAAAAGCCTTTTATATACAGGCATGTTATACCTTACATCAACTTTTTGAGATAGTTCGGCTAGTTTAGGTTTTATCAATTTAAACTTTACCAGGAAAGTCAACCTTTCACAAAGGTCTTCAATCGGAAAAGGAAACGTATAAAAATCATGGACCTTTAAGGCCATCGCCTTAGATTTCCAGGTTCTATTGGAAAACGCGGAAACTACAACGATAATAACCCCCTGAAGAAGCGGGTTCTGTTTTATTTTAGAGATCAAAGCAAGCCAGTTTTCTTTTTTATCAGCTTCGATCAAAAGAATATCAGGCAAGGTTAATAACGACTGGTTATTGAGGTATTGCTCAAGGCTTTGTAAATCTAAATCCTGAGCTTCAACTTCAAATTGAGCCTTTAATTCAGGGAGAAATTCATCCCGAAGTTCTGCGCCTGCATAGGCAATTTTTGCATGGACCCCTGTTTGATTGGAGAGGTTAATTTGAGAGCTCAAGATCATGCTTACGGGCTAATAGATTACTAATTACCGTTTTTAAAGTGGTAGGGTTGAATGGTTTCTGCATAAAACTCTCCGCTTTAATATTCATTTTTTGTACCCTGTCTTCCAGGTCGTCTGCGCCCGAAAGCAGGATTACAGGTGTATCTCTATAATATCCGCTAACTTTTAATGTCCTGATAAAGGAACTGCCATCGAAGTAAGGCATTTGAAGGTCGGATATAATTAGTTCAGGGTCGTTTCCCTGTTCAAGCCAGCTGATAGCTTCAACCCCGCTGTTTTTGATAACTAAATTATAATCCTTTGATAATACGAAGTTTAAGAGCTTTAATATACTTAATTCGTCGTCAACAATTAGTATTTGTTTCTTCATACGCAATTAAAAAACGCCTTTTAGATTAGTAAAGATACTCACTGCTTTTACGACAAATCCCTCTCGAAGTTTCAAAATTAATGCTTTAGAATTAAATCTATTTTTATTTACAAAAAGTGCAAGACAAGTGCCAATGTTGTAATAGTAAGGGTGTAAGTTATGCAAAATATAAATAAAACCCAGTGATTCTTGCCAATTTTTAATTGTAGATCTCTGGCTAAAGTAGAAAAGTTAAAATTTTAGTTTAACGCCCGGGGTGCGATTTGCGCTTGCTGTAGAAAAAACTGCGCATAAATTTCACTATTTAAAATTGAACTTTTTAGGTATTTCCTGCGTATACGACACTTCCTTGTTTTAAGGTGGTGAACGCTCTCAGAAGGTCAGTTAAAACAAATGAAGCACTTAGACAATCTTATACGCGCTTATTTTGCATGGATATATGTAAGTGTACTAGGCTTTTGTAAAGTTTCCTATTTCCACACTTCTTTAATCACAAAATATCTTTTGAAACGTAAATCTGTTGGGCTTTATTGCAGCCTGGTGCTATTTTTTTGTTTTAGCTTATTTAGTGCTAAAGTAATGGCCCAAGCTAAGCCTATTATAATTTCACCTTTTGGAATAAGATATCAGGTAGAACAAAGAGGGGGGATTGTATTTGTTTCTAATAATAACCTTAGCAGCGAGGATTTTGACAATACCGGAACCGCGCCGCCAAAGACATCTTCTGGCAGTAATAATAACAATAACCACAAAGGCCAGTATATCGATGTTGATGGTGATGCCTCTACAAAGAATTCGAGTACTGCAAATCTAAGCTTGCCCAATTGTTCTGAAATAAGCTTTGCCGGTTTGTATTGGGGTGGCGGGGCAGACACTACTAAAGCAACTAATACTCGGGCCAACAGGCAAAAGGTGAAATTTAAGTTGCCGGGTTCTACTTCCTATATCAACCTTTCTGCAGATGTAGATTTTGGAACATTCGAAGGTAGGCATTATCAATGTTTCAAAGATGTAACCTCCCTTGTTAAAGGCATAACCACACATAATGGAACTTATGCGGTAGCTGATATTTTGGTGGATGACGGTATTAGTGGCTCTAACGCAGTTGAAGCTGGCTGGACCATGGTTGTTGTTTATAAGCAGGAGTTGCTGGCTTTTCGTAACCTTACTGTTTTTGACGGGTTTGCCGGTATTCCCAGCGGAGCTGAGTCTTTAGACATTACACTTACCGGATTTAAAACTCCTCCTTCAGGGCCGGTAACATTCGATTTGGGCTTTGTTGGTTATGAAGGTGACCGGGATTATTCTGGCGACTACATTACGTTTAATAATAAATCTATTTCTGATGCCGCTCATAAAACCGACAACACGTTTAACAGTTCAATAACCAGTAAAGGTGTGGTTGTAACATCTCGTAATCCTAGCCATAACAACACCATGGGATACGATGCCAGCATAATCAGCCCGGATAACAGCACTTTTACTTACCTAAAGAATAGTGACAATTCTGCCAAGGTATCTCTCGCAACTAACAGCGATAGATATGCAATAGGGGTGATTACCACAGCTATAGATGTTTATAATCCATACTATACCTTTACCCACACCTTTACCAATACAACGAATCCCGGGCAGCCTGCCAAGCCGGGCGAAACAGTATTGCTTTCGTATGAATTAAAGAATATTGGTAACGATAATAGTACCAAAACGATAGTAAGTGATGTACTTCCTGAGTTAATGGAATATGTGCCAGGCTCCCTGAAAGTTCAATATGGTTCGGGCGCATGGGTTTCTAAAACTGACGTGGCGGGCGACGACCAGGCTGAATATGATGCTGCCCAGCACAAAGTAACATTTCGTTTAGGTACAGGTGCAGATGCTACTAATGGAGGTAAATTGGCAAATGGGAGCATCACTAAAGTAAATATTTTAATTAAGCTAAGTGATGACTGCGATTTATTAAGATGTACCGCCGGGATAATTAAGAATGATGCAGAAGTTTCCTATTATGGGGATGTAAATAGCTCAAACTCCTGGATTACGCATTCCGCTCCGGCTGCCGGTTCTGGGGCATGTGCAGTTGGTGGACCTTCTGAAATTCCGGTGGATATACCAACGTCTTGCAGTGCACCACCAGCTAATGTAAGTTATACCATTAATTGTGCTGTTAATGTATCAGCCTTAAATCTTCCTTCGGGATATCAATTGTATGCAGAAAGCGATGTTACTTACAGCACTCCCTTAAGTTCAATTTCAGCTACCGGAAAATATATTGGACGAAGGCTGGTCGAAGGAAACTGCGAGTATAAGTTTGAGGTAAATATTACCTTGCAGCCTATCACGCTATCCGAATCTCATACAAATGTTAGCTGCTACGGAGGAAACAATGGTAAGATAAAAGTATCAGCAGCCGGGGGGCAATCTCCCTATACTTATGTATTAGGAACTACAACCAATACTACGGGTGAATTTTCGAACCTGGTTAGTGGGAACTACACTGTGCAGGTAACCGATGCAAAGGGATGTACGGCATCTGGCACTGTAGCTGTTACCCAATCGACAGCTGCATTAAGTGCTTCAATTGCAAGCAAAACAGACGTAAGCTGTGGTAACGCAAACGGAGCTGTCAACCTAAATGTAAGTGGCGGAACCGCGCCTTATTCATTTGCATGGAGTAATGGTGCAACTTCTCAAAATATTAATGGACTGGCTTCCGGGAACTATTCAGTTACTGTAAAAGATGCCATGGGCTGTACTGCAACAGCAAGTGCTAGTATCTCTCAGCCAGGAGCTTTGACCGTAGCTGTTGCAGGTAAAACCGATGTGATATGCCATGGAGCTGCTACCGGTAATATTAACTTAACGGTAAGCGGAGGACTGGCCCCATATTCATATGCCTGGAGCAATGGGGCAATAACGGAAGATTTGAGCGGTTTAACCGCCGGAACTTATAACGTATCAGTAACAGATGCGAATGGCTGCGTTGTGACGGCTGGAGTTACCATTGCCGAGCCTTTAGCTCTATCGGCAGTTGCAGGGCCGATTGTAGATGTAAATTGCTTTGGAACAGCCACAGGTGAAATTAATTTATCTGTTAGCGGAGGTAAGTCCCCATACACTTATCTATGGAGTAATGGAAGCACTAACAAGGATATTTCCGGGCTGACGGCAGGACATTACAGTGTTGCTATAAAGGATGCTAATGGTTGCGAAATAACTACATCCGCAGATATTAATCAGCCTGCAAGTGCACTTATTAGTTCAGTGAGCTCAAAAACAGATATAAAATGTTATGGAGCATCCACCGGAAGCATCTCGTTAACAGTATCTGGAGGTACGGCACCTTATGCTTATAAATGGAGCAACGGATCTACTACAAAGGATGTTTCTGGTTTGTCTGTGGGTAGCTACAATGTAATTATAGCCGATGCAAAGGGTTGTACATCAATTCAAAATGTAACTATTAATCAACCTGCGGCGTTTGCAATCTTAAATACCAAGTCTAATGTAGATTGTGTAGGCGGAAACAATGGCTCAATAGTTTTGAATGTGAGCGGTGGAACAGCACCGTATACTTACTTGTGGAATACCGGTGCAACATCTAAAGATATTTCTGATTTACCCGCCGGGAATTATTCAGTAGCCGTAACTGATGCGAATAACTGCGTAGCTAATGCAAATTTCACTATCACAGAGCCGGCTAAGCTGACAGCAGTGGTAGGCAGCAAAACAGATGTAAACTGCTTTGGAGAAGCTACCGGTGCTATCGATATAGATGTTTCTGGTGGTATGCCTCCTTACAGCTATTTGTGGAGCAATGGTAGCACTAACGAAGACATTTTTAATGTTTTGGCAGGAACATATCAGGTTACTGTAACTGATTCAAAAGGTTGCGCAACCAGTAAGCTGAGTGTTATTATTAACCAGTCAGTTGAGCCTTTAACGTTAAAACTTAATAAGAAAACCGATGTAACATGTAAAGGTGGAAATGATGGTGCGATAGATATTCAAGTTAGTGGAGGAGGGGCTCCTTATACTTATATCTGGGAAGATAGTACCTCAACAGAAGATTTATCGGGAATTGCAGCTGGAAAATACGTTTTGACTGTAACTGACATAAAAGGATGCAGCGCGATAATTGAAGTAGAAATTACCGAGCCGGCAGCTTTAATTGCTACTATCGCCAGCAAAAATGATATTAATTGTTTCGGCGGCTCAACGGGGGCTATTAATGCAGATGTGGCTGGGGGCACAGCGCCTTATACTTACTCCTGGACAAACTCAAGCTCTACTGCCGAAGACTTAAGCGGCCTTCAGGCCGGTACTTATGAATTAACCGTAACTGACAAAAATGGCTGTACTGCAAAGGTAAGCGCTACTATTACTCAGCCAGCTGCGGTACTAACAGCAGTGATTGCCAGCCAAGCGAATATAGATTGCTTTGGCAGCTCAACCGGGGCAATCAATGTTGATATAACCGGCGGAACAGCGCCTTATACTTATAATTGGAACAATGGAAAATATACCTCAGAAGATCTGGCAAACCTTAAAGCTGGTATTTATGAATTAACAGTAACAGACAAAAACGGCTGTACAGCAAAAGTAAGCGCTACGATTGCCCAGCCAGCTGCAGTATTGACAGCAAGCATTGCCAGCCAAACTAATGTAAATTGTTATGGAAGTTCAACAGGTGCTATCAACATAGATGTAAGTGGTGGCACAGCCCCTTACACCTGTGCATGGACAAATTCAAGCTCTACTGCCGAAGACTTAAGCGGGCTTAAAGCTGGTATTTATGAATTAACGGTAACAGACAAAAACGGCTGTTCGGCAAATGTAAGTGCTACTATTACTGAGCCTGCAGCTGTATTATCGGCAAGCATCGCCAGCCAAACTAATGTAAATTGCTTTGGTAATTCAGCAGGGGCAATCAATGTTGACATAACCGGCGGAACGGCGCCTTATACTTATAATTGGAATAATGGAAAATATACTTCAGAAGATCTGGCAAACCTTAAAGCCGGCACTTACGAATTAACAGTAACGGATAAAAATGGCTGTACTTCAAAAGTAAGCGCTACAATTACACAACCCGCAGCGATACTAACAGCAGTGATTGCCAGCCAAACGAATATAGATTGCTTTGGAAGTTCAACTGGCACAATCAATGTTGATGTAACTGGCGGAACAGCGCCTTACACCTACAGCTGGAACGCTGGAAAACATACTTCAGAGGATTTAAGCGGCCTTAAAGCAGGTGCTTATGACTTAACCGTAACTGATAAAAACGGCTGTTCGGCAAATGTAAGCGCTACTATTACCCAGCCAGCCGGAAAATTAAATGCTTTGATTAACGATAAAACCGATGTGGGTTGTTTCGGCGGCTCTACCGGAAGTATCAGCCTCATAGTTTCAGGTGGAACCTCCCCATATACTTACCTTTGGAGCAATGGCAGCACCAGCCAGAACCTGGCTAATATTAAGGCAGGCAATTACAAGGTAACAGTGGCTGATGCAAACGGATGTACAACAACTTCATCAACAATTATTGCAGAGCCAGATGCTGCACTTAAAGCAAGCATTGCCAGCCAAACCAATGTAGATTGTTATGGCGGCT